>JASLDZ010000453.1 GCA_030151985.1 Caulobacteraceae bacterium
GCCCGATCTGCACGGAGGACGACCGCCGCGGGCTCGCCCACAGCTGGTCCTACCCCAGCGGCCACACGACCATGAGCTGGGCCTACGGACTGATCCTGACGGAGCTGGCGCCCGACCTCGCCGGCCCGATCTCCGCCCGCGCCCGCGCCTATGGCGAGAGCCGGGTGGTGTGCGGCGTCCATACGGTCAGCGACATCGACCTGGGGCGCACCAACGCCTCGATCCTCGTGGCCTACCTGCACGCCAAGCCGGAGTTCGCCCGCGACTTGGAGGCGGCCAAGGCCGAGATGGCCGCGCTGCGCGCCCGGGGCGGCTCCGTCCCCGCCTACCGCCAGTGCGCCGTGGAGCGGGAGGCGATGGCGCGCACGCCCTGGCTGCCGCCGCATCCCGCCCCGCCCGCCAACCCCGGCCCGCCGCCGAAGGGCTGAGGTCGCCGGTTCAGGCGGGCGCCGCCGCCTCCCACACCAGGTGCCGCTCCAGCCGGTGCCCCTTGGGCACGCCGGGGTGGTCGAAGTCGAGGTGCGGCGCGCGCACCATGCCGATGCGGTCCATCAGCGCCTGCGAGCGCAGGTTGGTCGTGGCCGTGAAGGCGACGATCCGCGGCTGGCCGAGCGTGACGAAGCCATAGCCCAGCGCCGCGCGGGCCGCCTCGCTGGCGTAGCCCTGGCCCCACGCGTGGCGGGCCAGCCTCCAGCCGATCTCTTGAGCGCCGGCGAAGGGCAGCTCCGGCCCCGTGGGCTTGAGCCCGACATGGCCCAGGAAGGCGCCGTCCGACCGGCGCTCCACCGCCCAGTTCCCCCAGCCGTGCGCGGCGAGGGAGGCGATGTGCCCGTCGATGGCGGCGTCGCTCTCCTCCCGGCTCATCGTCGCCGGGAAGTGTTCCATGACCACAGGGTCGGCGTTGGAGGCGGCGAAAGGCGCCCGATCGGCGTCGCGCCACTGGCGCAGCACCAGCCGCGGCGTCTCGATGAAGACGCCCCCGCTCACCGGCCTTCGAACACCCTTCGCGGACCGATCGCCTCGTAGAGGTCGGTGCGGCGGTCGCGGAAGAAGCCCCAGGCGGCCCTGTGGGTGTGCAGGAAGTCGAGGTCGAAGGTGGCCGTCAGCACGCCCTCGTCCCCCCGCTCGAAGGATGCGACGAGGTCGCCCCTGTGGTCGGCGATGAACGACGAGCCGTAGAAGTCCTGCCCGCCCGCGCCTCCGGGTTCGTGCCCGATGCGGTTGGCGGCGGCCACGGGGATGACGTTGGAGACGGCGTGCCCCTGCATGGCGCGCCGCCACGGGTCGCGTGTGTCGAGCGAGCTGTCGTGCGGCTCGGAGCCGATGGCGGTGGGGTAGAGCAGCACCTCGGCGCCCATGGCCGTCATGGCGCGCGCGGCCTCGGGGAACCACTGGTCCCAGCAGATGCCCGTTCCGATCCGGCCGAAGCGCGTCTCCCAGACGCGGAACCCCGTGTCGCCGGGGCGGAAGTAGTACTTCTCCATATAGCCCGGCCCGTCGGGGATATGGCTCTTGCGGTAGACGCCGAGCAGGCTCCCGTCCGCGTCGGCCATGACCAGGCTGTTGTAGTAGTGCGGCCCGTCGCGCTCGTAGATCGAGATCGGGATCACCACGCCGAGTTCCTGCGCCAGCGGCGCGAGCGCGGTGACGCAAGGGTGCTCCCGCCAGGGGTGGGCGGTGGCGAACCACTTCTCCTCCTGCGTGACGCAGAAGTACGGCCCCTGGAACAGCTCCGACGGCAGGATCACCTGCGCGCCCTTGGCCGCCGCTTCTCGGATGAAGCCGGCGGTCTTGGCGATGTTGGCCGCCATGTCCTCGCCGTACGAGGTCTGGATGACGCCCAGGGTCAGGGTGCGGGACATCAGGCCGGCTCCTGCTGGCTGATGCAGTGGAAGCTGCCGCCGCCCGTGAGCAGCGCCTTCGACGGCAGACCGATCGCCTCTCGCTCCGGGAACAGCGCGGAGAGCGCGTCCAGCGCCAGCGCACTCCAGCGGTCCTCGTAGGTGGGCATCACCACCGCGCCGTTGGCGATGATGAAGTTCATGTGGCTGGCGGGGACGACCTCGCCCTCGGCGCCCAGGATGCGTCCCGGCGAGGGGATGCGCGCCACCTGGATCGACGCGCCGCGGCCGTCCTTCATGCCCGCGAGCCGGCGGGCGCAATCCTCGTAGACGTCCGCGTTGGGGTCGTCGCGGCCGACGGCGACGGGGCAGGCGACCACGCCCGGCGCCACGAAGCGCGCGAGGTTGTCGACGTGCCCGTCGGTGTGGTCGTGCGCCAAGCCCTCGCCCAGCCACAGCACCTTGCGCGCGTCGAGGGCGGCGGCGAGCGCGGCCTCCGCGGCGGGAGCGTCCCAGCCGGGATTGCGGTTGGGGTTCAGCAGGCACTGGGCGGTGGTCAGGACGCCGCCGAAGCCGTCGTGGTCGATCGCGCCCCCCTCGAGCACGAAGGCGTGGGCGTGGAGCGGCGCGCCCGCGGCGGCGGCGATCTGCTCGGCCACCGTGTCGTCGCCTTCGAGCACGTACTTGCCGCCCCAGCCGTTGAACCGGAACGCCTCGGCGCGGAGCCGCGTGGCCGAGCCGCGGAAGATCGGCCCGGTGTCACGCAGCCAGACGTCGCCGAACTCGCCCCGGACGATCTCGACGCCAGGCGCGTCGGCCAGGCGGGCTCGGGCGTCGGCGTATCCCGCCTCCCCCGAGGTCAGCAGCCGAACCCGCTCCCGGCCCGGCCCGGCCAGGGTGCGCGCCAGGGCCGCCACCTCCGCCTGCGCGGCGTCGAGGTCGTCCTCCCAGAGCTCGGCATGGCTGGGGAACCCGAGCCACATCGCGGCGTGCGGGCTCCACTCGGCGGGGACGGCCAGGGTCATGCGGGCTCCATCGGGGGCGAGGAGGTGGCGGCGGCGGCTCCCCGCGTCAAGCGGCGCGAACGAAGAAGGGGCGGCCCTTGCGAGCCGCCCCTTGCCTCTCGTCCCACCCGAGCGGCGGATCAGAACTTGTAGCGCACGCCCAGCTTGAGCGCCCACAGCGACACCGGCAGGCCGTTGCTGGAGGTGTAGGTGGTCGGCTTCTTCTGGGTGAAGGTGTTGTACTGGTAGAAGTTCCCCGCCCCGGTGCTGCACGCCTGCGTCTTGCAGTTCTGCACCGTCACGTCGCTGGCGAAGTACGGGAAGCCGTACTGCTCCAGGATGCCGGCGTTGCTGTTGATCAGGTTCCCGACGTTGAAGATCGTCGCGTAGAACTCAGCCTTGCCGAAACCGACCGGCACCTCCTGCGTGAACTGGATGTCGAAGTTCGACACCGAGCGGGAGTTGAAGCCGTTCCGCGGTGAGATCTGACCGTTGTACTGCGACAGGCCGCTGGCCTTCAGGAAGGCGTTGAAGCCCGCCACGTCGAAGTTGGGGCCGTAGTGCACGATCGGGTCGCTGGTGGCGGTGACGTTGCCGGTCGCGTCCGCCTTGGGAATGTAGAGCAGCTCCTGGTCGCGCTGCGCCACCGCGCCGGCCAGCCCGAAGGTCGGATCGTTCGGCGTGCTGGAGCCTGCGGGCGAGTCGTAGGTGTAGCTGAACGGCAGGCCCGAACGCTTGTAGCCGTAGAGCGCGATCGAGGTGCGGTTGTCGCCGAACCACTTGTGGTTGTAGGCGACGCGGAATTTCACCTGGTCGCGCACGTTGTAGTTCGAGATCGAGACGCCAGGGTTGTTGGCGTCGGAGAAGGCGCTCTGCGCGTAGTTGGACAGCGCCACCGAGCTGGTCGCCGGGCTGACCTCCTCCACGTGGGTGTGGGTCCAGGTCACGTCGACGTCCAGGCCCCAGTCGAAGGTGCGGCCGCCGCCGATGGCGAAGGTCGTGCCCCAGCCGCGGTCGGTGGAGTCGAGGATCAGGTCGTAGGCGTTGCCCCGCGCGGCGCGGCCGGTGGCGGGGTCGGCGTTGAAGCGGTTGAGGTCGTAGACCGGCCGCCCGTCGGGAGCCGTTCCGACCACGCCCTTGGTCAGGAGCAGGTCCTCCCAGACCACCGCCTTGTTGGTGTGCTGGTAGATGTAGTCGCCGTGCAGGTGATAACCGTTGCCCAGCCAGGAGGCGTAGTGCGCCCAGGCCGGCAGCGTCATGTCGGCGAAGTTGAAGTCCTTGGTGAAGCCCGCCGTGAACTTCCACACCGAGGGAGGCTCGAAGCTGGGCGACAGCGCGTTGGTAATGCCCGTGCCCGCACTGGCGCTGGCCGTGTTCCCCGCCTGCGCCACCGGGTTCACCTGGAAGCCGTTGACGTTGAGCAGCGCCGGGCTGCAGGTCGCGGCTCCCGGCGTGGCGCAGCTGATGCTGTACTGGCCGAGCAGGTTGCCGGTGTTGGTGTAGTCGTTCGACACCCAGACGTTGGGATTGCCGCCCGAGAACAGGCCCGCGCCGAGGTAGGCCGTGAAGGTGCGGTTCGGCGTCCAGTTCACGCCCACCCGCGGCATGACCACGTTCAGGCCGTCCAGCGTGCCCTGGTTGGAGAAGCCGTACTGGCTCTGGAAGTACGGGTTGTCCTTCGGCTTGTCGCCCTGCTCGTACAGTTCGGCCCGCAGGCCGGCTTTCAGGGTGACCGTCGGCAGCAGGCGCCACTCGTCCTGCAGGTAGAAGGTGTGGATCACGTCGCCCCAGGTCGCGGCGCCGTCGTTCTTGTTGTTGTCGAAGGCGTTGGCGTAGGTCAGGCTGGCGGCGTTGCCCGCCTGCAGGTCGGCGATGCTGTTGAAGGTGTAGTTGCCGTTGGCGTTCTGCACGAAGACGTTGAACACATCGACCTGCTCACGCTCGTAGCCGAGCAGGATGGTGTGCTTGTCGAGGCTGTAGGTGCCGCGGATGCGGAACACCTGGTCCAGCGTGGTCAGCGCGTTCGCTTGGCGGGAGATGTTCGGGCCGAGGAACAGGCGCGTCTGCGGGCTGTTGTTCGTCAGGATCTGGAACTGGGCGAAGTCGTTGCCGGCCAGCGAGTTCGAGATGTTGTCCACGTCGCGGCGGATGTAGCTGACTTCGGTGTTGAAGTTGGGTGTCCACTTCGAATACAGCGTGCCCGTGTAGGTGCGGACCGCCTGGTCGAAGCTGTACCAGTCCGATTGCAGCGACAGGCTGCGGCCCGAGACCGAGTCGTCGTTGGTCAGGATGTTGCTGCCCACCTCGTCCTGGATGCTGAACTGCAGGCGGTGCTGGTTGTTGATCTGCCAGACGAGCTTGCCGAAGTACTTCTCGTCCTCGACCGGGAGGCCCGAGGAGCTGTAGCCCAGCGGGTTGAAGCCATACTTGGTCTGGACGATGTTCTGGATGCTCGCCACCTGCGCAGCGGTCACGCCCGGCACCTTGCTGGTCGCCGACGGATCGTCGCTGGGGCCGTAAGAAAAGTTGGAGCCGGACTCGTACTTCTCCCAATTGAAGACGAAGAAGATGTGGTCCTTCCAGATCGGGCCGCTGAGGTTCAGGCCGTAGTTCTTCTCCTTGAAGGGGAAGCTGACCACCTGGTCACGGATGCGGCGGCCGGCGCCGAGCTCGTTGGAGTCGTACTCGTAGAAGCCGCCGCCGTGGAACTCGTTGCCGCCGTTCTTGGTGGCCACGTTGAGCAGGCCGCCCTCGAACGAGCCGTACTGCACGTCGATGGGCGCGACCTCCACGTTCATCGATTGCACGATGTCGATCGAGATCGGCGAGCGCTGACCCGGATAGCCATTCCCGTTCAGCCCGAAGTCGTCCGACACCTTGGCGCCGTCGACGTAGACGGTGTTGTAGCGGTTGTTGTTGCCCGCGATGATCAGGGCGCCGGAGTTGGTGGCGTCGATCGAAGCGAAGGGGTTCTGCCGCGCGATGTCGCGCAGGTCGCGCGACAAGCTGGGCTGGGTCTGGATGTCGTTGGCGGTGAAGACCGTCCGCGGCCCGAGCTGCGTCACCTTGGGCGAGCGGGTCGCGCGGACCACGACCTCGGAGACGGACGCCGTCTCAGGAGCCAGCGACACGTCGAGCTGGAAGGGCGCGCCCAGCGGCAGGCTGGGCACCGAGACGCTCTTGTCCTCGTGCGAAGCGTCGTGCGTGGTGACGATGTAGGGACCGCCGGGCTGCAGGCCGCGGGCGGTGTACTGGCCCTGCGCGTCGGTGGTGACCGTCGTGCGGCTGTTGGTCGGCTGGAACAGGATGGTGACGGCGCTGCCCGAGATCGGGGCGCCGTTGGCGTCGCGCACGGTGCCGCTGATCGCGCCCGTGGTCTCCTGCGCGAAGGCGGCGCCACCCATCAACGCGGTCGCGAGCGCCACCGAGGCGGCGCCGGCCGCAAGGCGTTGTATTGCAGACATGAAATAAGTCCCCTTGCCGCCACCGCGGAGGTCGAAGTGCGGCCGTTGCGAGGCCGTTACCGTTCGATACCGAAGGCTGGGTGACGTGTATGTGAAGGTTTCATGTCACGCGCCCGATGCGCGCGAGTCGTTGCGGGCGCGCCACAACGCGCGCCTTGCGCCCGCCCCTTCGACCCGGTTGTTAGCGGTTCATGACCGGCGCCGCCCGATTCCTTTCCGCGCCGCCAGGGTCGTTCCCGCGCG
>JASLDZ010000466.1 GCA_030151985.1 Caulobacteraceae bacterium
CGTGTCGCCGCCGCCGAGCGCGGGCCCCGGCCCGTCGCCTGAGGGCGCGCCCTCGGTCGATCCTCAGGCGCAGAGCTACATCCTGGGCGCGCGAGACAAGCTGCGCATCATCGTCTACGGCGAGCCGGACCTCACCGGCGAGTTCACGATCGCGGGGAACGGGGAGCTGTCGTTTCCCCTGATCGGGCAGGTCCAGGCGGGGGGGCGCACGGTCGACGCGCTCAGGAGCGAACTCGAGTCGCGGCTGCGGCAAGGCTATCTGAAGGATCCGCGCGTGAGCGCCGAGGTCCTGACCTTCCGGCCCTATTACATCCTGGGCGAGGTGGCCAAACCCGGGGAGTATCCGTACAGCAACTCCATCACCGTCATCAACGCGGTGGCGACCGCGGGCGGCTTCACCTACCGGGCGAACCGCAAGATCGTCTTCATCAAGAAGCCGAATGACGCCAAGGAGGAGAAGGTCAAGCTTTCGGCGGAGCTCACCATCGAGCCGGGCGAGACCATCCGGGTGGTGGAGCGGCTGTTTTGACCCGCCCGCGCCTTACCGCAATCGGCGCGCGGCGGATCGCCGCGTCGCTTCTCGCCTGCGGCCTGGGCTGCGCGGCCGCCACGGGCGCGGCCCGCGCGCAGACGGCCGAGCAGACGGTGGACGTGGAGGACGTCGGCGTGCGCGAGCGGCCGCGTCCGGAGTACCAGGCGCTGGGCCTGCACCTGGGGGCCTTCCAGGTGTTCCCGCAGGTGGTGATCACGCCGGAGTACGACGACAACATCTACGCCTCCGAGACCAACCCGACCGGAGACTTCGTCACCGCCATCACGCCTTCGGTGCGCGTCCAGAGCACCTGGTCGCGCCATGAGCTGGACGGCTACGCCCGGGTGGTCAGCAACATCTTCGCCAACAACAGCGGCGAGGGCACCACCAACTATGCGCTGGGCGGTCACGGGCGGCTGGACATCCTGGACAACTCCAACCTGGAGGCCAGCTTCAACTACGCCCACTCCACCGAGCCCCGCACGTCGGAGAACACGATCAACGACGCGCGGGACCCCGTGCAGTACGACGTGGTCTCCGGGCGCTTCGGGGGATCGCACACCTTCAACCGGCTGACGCTGAGCGGCGGCGTGGACGTGGCGCGCTACGACTACCAGGACACGGTGCTGTTCTCGGGCGCGCCCTTGAGCCAGGCCTACCGCAACGAAACGACCACCGGCGTGGACGGCCGGGCCTCCTACCAGCTGAGTCCGGCGGTGAGCTTCTTCGGGTCGCTGCGCTACGACCGGCGCGACTACGACCAGAAGCCGCCGCTGACGCCGTTCGACCGGACGTCGGACGGGGTGGAAGGCACGGTGGGGGTGAGTCTGGAGCTCACACGCCTGCTGCGCGGCAACTTCGAGGTGGGCTACTTCAACCGCAACTACGCGCAGGTGGGGTATCCGCAGGTCAACGGCCCGGCGGTGCACGGCCGGCTGGAGTACTTCTTCACCCCTCTGACGACCTTCACCTTCACGGCCAACCGCCAGGTGATCGACGCGGCCGACCCGCGGGCGATCAGCTTCACCCAGAGCCAGGTGGGCGTCCAGGTCGACCACGAGCTGCGCCGCAACATCATCCTGTCCGGTCAGGCGGGATACGAGTACAACGACTTCACCGGCGTCGACCGGCAGGACTCGCGTCCGTCGCTGTCGGTTTCGGCCACCTACCTCCTGAACCGCCACGTGGGCGTGACCGCGGGGTACAGCTACATCAACCAGGACTCGTCGGGGATCGCGCGCGACCGCAACTTCACGGTCAACCTCGTGTCGCTCTCCATCGTGCTGCAGCTTTGACGGAACGTTCCACCATGGATGCGATGAACACCGAGCCGGTCCGCTCGGAGCCGCGGAGCGCCGGCCTTAGCGTCGCGCCGCTGGCGGTGAGCTTCGACCGCGCCGTTTCGGTGCTGCGCCGCCGGCTGCGCCTGTTCGCGGCGGTGGCGTTCGTGGTGGCCTCGGGCGTGGCCGTGTTCACGCTGAGCGAGCCGCCGAGCTTCACGTCGCAGGCGACGATCGCCATCAACGAGCGCAACGCCGACGTTCTGGGCATCAGCGCGCTCAACCCGGTCGAGGCCGCCACCCAGGTGACGCCCGCCAGCTCCAGCACCGTGGACACCCAGGTGCAGGTGCTGAAGTCCCGCGCCCTGGCGACCAAGGTGGTCGACCAGCTCCACCTGGAGACCCTGCCGGAGTTCAACGCCGCGCTTCGGCCGCCGACGCTGCTGAGCCGCGTGGTCGACTTCGTCCGCGGCGGCGGCGACGCCGACCTTGATCCTGCGGTGCGCAAGCTCCGCGAGCGCGAGGGGGTGGTGGACGCGGTGATGTCCAAGCTCGTGATCAAGCGCTCGGGCTTCAGCTACGCGGTCGACCTGATCTTCACCGCGCGCGAGCCGCAGGTGGCGGCGGCGGTGGCCAACGCGGTGATGCAGATCTACCTGACGCAGGGGCTTCAGACCAAGGTCGACGCGTCCAAGACCGCGACCGACTGGCTGAGCACCCGTCTGGCCGAGCTGCGCAAGAACGCCGAGGGCGCGGACGCGGCGGTGCAGGCCTTCAAGATCTCCAACAACCTCATGAGCGCGCAGGGCGCGACGCTCACTGAGCAGGAGATCACCAACATCGACACCCAACTGGCGGCCGCGAGGGCGCAGGACGCCGAGCAGGACGCGCGCCTGCGCACCGCCCAGCAGCAGCTGGCGGCGGGCAGCAACGGCGGCGACGTCGGCGAGGCGCTGAACAACCCGGTGATCGGGTCGCTCCGCACGCAGCGCGCGCAGATCAGCGCGCACCTGGCGGACCTGCAGTCCCGCTACGGCGACCGCCACCCGGAGGTGCTCAAGGCCAAGCAGTCGCTGGCGGACGTGGACGTGCAGATCCAGGCCGAGATCTCGCGGGTGCTGTCCAACCTCAAGGCGCAATCGACGGTGTCGCACACCCGCACCGGCTCGCTGCAGGCCACGGCGGCCGCGACGCGGGGAACCTTGGAGACCAACAACCGTGCGCTCGTGCGGCTCGAGCAGCTGCAGCGGGACGCGGACGCGGCCAAGACGGTCTACGACGCCTTCCTGACGCGCTACAAGGAGGCGCTGGCCAAGGAGGGCAACCAAGCCCCGGACGCCACCATGGTGTCGGCGGCCAAGGTGCCCACGACCGCGAGCGCGCCCAACAAGCGGCTCGACCTAGCGCTGGCGTTGGTGCTGGGCCTGATCTCCGGGGTGGCGGCGATCCTGATCGCGGAACTCACCCGGCGCGGGGTCTCCAACGCCGAGGAGGTCCAGCAGGCGTTCGACCTGCCGTTCCTGGGCGAAATTCCGAGCCTGAGCTCGACCCTGCCGCGGCGCGTGCGGGGCTCCCGGCGCGTGGACCCCCTGGCCTACGTCACCGAAAAGCCCCTCTCGCGCTTTGTGGAGTCGTTCCGCAATCTGCGAGCCTCGATCCTGGCGGCGCGGCTGGGGACGCCGGTGCAGGTGGTGGCGATCACCTCGTCGATGCCTGGGGAGGGCAAGACCACGACCGCCATCTGCCTGGCGCGGACGGCGGCCATGTCCGGCTCGCGCGTGGTGCTGGTCGACTGCGACCTGCGCAAGCGCTCGATCAACCGGCTCTTGCGCAAGGATCCGGACGCCGGTCTGGTGGAGGTGCTGAACGGCACGGTCCCGCTGGAGGCGGCGCTGCAGAGGGACGAGGCGTCGGGTGCGACGATCCTGCCGCTCGGGCGCTCGTCGTTCACGCCCAAGGACGTGCTGGGCTCGCCTGAGATGGTGGCGCTCCTGGAGCGTCTGCGGAAGACCTTCGACCTGGTCGTGCTGGACACCGCGCCGGTCCTGGCGGTCGCCGACACCCGCGTGCTCTGCCCCCATGCGGACGCGGTGGTGATGCTCACCGGCTGGCGCAAGACCTCGCGCAAGGCGGTCCTGAGCTCGCTGCAGGCGCTGCACGCCAGCGGCGCCTTCCTGGCCGGTGTCGCGCTCACGCGCGTCGACGTACGCGAGCAGGCGCGGTCGGGGGAAGGCGCGTCCCACTACTATCGCGCCTACGACAGCTACTACGTCAGTTGAGTTCGGCCCGAACGCGGTCGGATCGCCCCTTCGCGCGGATCTAAGTCCATGAACTCGGTCGAGGCTCAAGACCGGGGATCGGATGTGTCTTCGACCTTCAACCCCTATCTGCATGGGGCGCGAGGGTTGTTCGCGCTGATGATCCTCCTCTACCACGTGGTCAACTCACGGCTGCCGACGTTTGCGGCGCTGTCTTCGGGCGCCGGCCTGTTCATGGGTCGCAGCCTGGAGCACGGGGTCGAGCTCTTCTTCGGCATCAGCGGCATCGTGATCGTGGGAGCGCTGCGACGCGCGGCGGGTCCCCAGACGTTCGCGATCGACCGGGCGACACGGATCTACCCGGTGTTGTGGGTGGCGGTGACGGCGCTGGTCCTTATGGAGGCGGCGACGCACTACGCGCCGGCGCTTCCCAGCCCGCTGGTGTTCCTGGCCAACCTCCTGGCGCTGCCGCCGCTCGCGCCCGTGCCGCTGCTTCACCCCGCGGCCTGGTCGCTGAGCTATGAGATGGCCTTCTATCTCACCTGCGCGCTGGCCTGGCTCCTGTGGAAGCGGGCGGGCGGCTGGTCATGGCTCCTGGTGGCCCCGGTCTGCGCCTGGCTCCTGGCCACGCACGTCCGGGCGTGCCTGATGCCGGTCGGCATGCTGGTGGCCTGGCAGGCGCCGCGACTTCCGGAGCGCGCCCGGGGACTCTTCCGCGGCCCGGGGCTGGGAATGATCGGCTTTCTCGTCCTCTATGAGCTTGTCTGTCGCAGGGGCGGCGGCGACCTCATCGACACGGGAGCGGGGCAGCTGACGGGCGGCTTGACCCCGTGGCTCCTGCTCGGCGCCATGGCGTGCGCGCTCTACGCCTTCGCCGGCGTGCTGTTCGGCTACGGCCTTTTTAGCGGTCTCCTCGCCACGCCGGCGTTCCAGTTCCTGGGAACGATCAGCTACAGCCTCTATCTGTGGCACCCGATGGTGCTGTCGGTGGTGAAGTCGCTCGGGGGCGCGCTGCACCTCCCGGAGCGGCTGGGGGCGGCTTCGCAGCTCGTGTTCCTCGCGGCCGTTCTGCCGCCTTCGCTCCTCTTGGGCTGGCTCAGCGCCCAGACGCTGGAGAAGCGCGCGACGCCTTGGCTGCGCCGGCGGCTCGTCGGCGAGCGGCGCCGGCCGCGCGCTCTTCCCGCCGGCTCGCCGGTCGAGGCGCGGCCGTCCTATCCGGAGAGCCCGGCATGAGCCTGACGCACGTCCTTTCCCGCGCTCGGCCGGGCGCTCCGGCGCTCACCATCGAGTCCCTGTTCGCCCACGCCATCTGCATCTCCTGCCTGATCCTTCAGCGCTTTGGAGCCACCGTCGGGAGCGGCAGCCAGCTGGCGGTCAGCCTCGTCGTGGTTCCCGCCGCCTCCGCGGTGCTCGTCCTCTTGGGCAAGGTCCGGTTCAACGGGCTGGCGGCCATCCTCTTCACGCTGACGGCCGCCGCGACGCTGCTCACGACCATCCTGACGATCCTCTACCCGGACTTCGCCTACCGCTTCAGCCTCCTGTCCTTCTACGAGCTCGGGCTGCTCTACGTCGTCCTGGTCTTGAAGCCGTCCGAGGCCTTCGACAGCAGCCGGGTGCTGAGCGTCTTCATCTTCTGGGCCCGGGTGATCGCCCTGGCCGCCTTGGCGCAGTACGCGCTGCAGTTCGTTCACCTGAAGCTGTTCTCGTTCCTCGACATGCACGTGCCGGCGGCCGTCCTCCTGGAGTCGGCCTACCACGTGGTCGCGCCGATCGCTTACGGCTCGCCGATCCTGCGCAGCAACGGCTTCTTCCTTCTGGAGCCCAGCCTCCTGTCGCAGGTCATGGCGCTCGCCTGCCTCGTCGACGGCTTCGCGCGGCGCCGCTACCGCTTCCTGCCGCTCTACGGCGCCGCGCTGCTGGCGTCCTTCTCGGGGACCGGGCTTCTGGTCCTGGTGGGCGCCACGCTTCTGGCCGGGCTTCTGTCTCCAAGGCAGATCCCCCGGGTGCTGGTTCTGGGCGTCGCGGGCGCCTTGGCCGCGCTCGTCGCGGCGCTCGTGTTTCCCAACCAGTTCGCGACGCTCACGGCTCGGGCCAACGGCAACGACGCCAGCGCGCAGGCCCGCTACGTCGAGCAGGTCAACGTGTTCACGACGGTCAATTCGGACCAACGGATGGTGATGGGCTTCGGTCCCGGCGCGGCCGACGGCTTCGTGCGGGTGGGCTCGCTCTCGGCGGCGTTGAAGACGGTGTTCGACTACGGGCTGGTGGGGGCGGCGGGTTTTTTCCTGTTCCTGCTGGCGGCCTGGTGGCGATCCGACCAGCCCGTCCTGACCATCGGCGCGCTCCTGGCGTTCCAGTTCGGCGGCGGCTACCTGCTGTTCCCGCCCATGGTCTACCTCCTGACGCTGATCTGCGTCTGGTCGCGGCCTAGGGCGTTGACAGCGGCCGCGGCCGCGCCGCTGCGGCGTCCGTGGAGCCGATCGACGGGGCTTGCGGCCTCCTCATGAGCCCGCCTGCGCGGGGAGCACTGCGGGCGCTCCTGGTGGATCCGGCGCTGTTCACCGCCCCTTACAACGAAGAGCTGAGCGCGGGCCTGCGCGCGGCCGGCGTGGAGCCGGAGTGGGCGACGCGGCCTCTGAGACCGGGGGAGCCCGAACCCGAAGGCCTGCCCGCGCGGCGCGAGCTCTACTACCGCGGCAGGGCCACGGCGTCGGCCAAGCAGGGTGGGCTCGCGGCCAAGCTCCGCAAGGGGGCCTCGCATCTCGCCGGCGCACGACGGCTCCTGGCGCATGCCCGCGCCACCCGCCCCGACGTCATCCACCTGCAATGGGCGGTCGTCCCCTTCGTGGACCGTCTCCTGATCCAGAAGCTGCGCCGCATCGCGCCGGTGGTGTTCACGGTGCACGACCTGACGCCGTTCAACGCCTCGGCGAGTTCTCGCCTGCAGACGCTGGGCTTCGCGGGGGTGCTGAAGGCCGCTTCCGCCCTGATCGTCCACACCTCGTCGGCGCGGTATGCGCTGATCGCCTCGGGGCTCGCGCCCCATCGCGTGGCGCTCATCCCGCATGGGCCGCTGCGCCTCGGCGCAGGCGAGCCTGGCCCCGTCGCGCCCTGGGACACCGACCGCCCCTGGCGCATCGTGCTCTTCGGCAAGCTGCAGCCGTACAAGGGGGTCGATGTTCTGATCGAAGCCCTTGGGCGGCTGGCTCCCTCCGTGCGCGCTCAGCTGGAGGTGATCGTCGCCGGGGAGCCCCTGATGGATGTGGCTCCCCTGCAGCGGCGGATCGCTCAGCTGGGATTGGAGCGCGTGATCGAGCTGCGGCTGGGGCGGCTTTCGGACGCCGAGGCTCACCGGCTGCTGGAGTCCGCCGACGCCTTCGTCTTCCCCTACCGCGACATCGAAGCGAGCGGCGTCCTCTATCTCGTGGCGGGCTACCGGCGCTGGCTGGTGGCGAGCGACCTGGGCGCGTTCCGCGACCTGATCCAGCCTGAGGTGAACGGCCAGCGGGTCGCTCCTGGCGACATCGAGGCGCTGGCCGGCGCGATCCAGGGCAGCGTCGGCCGAAGGGCCGCCGATCCTGAGGCGCAGGCGCTGGTGCCGTGGGCGGAGATCGGCCGGCGCACGCGTCGCCTCTATGACGAACTTCTGGCGCAAGGAGGCGACCTCGACATGGCGAACAGGAACACCCTGGCCGTGCTCCACGACAGCCCCGACTTCGGGGGACACGAGAAGGCGTTCCTGACCTGGCTGCCCGCGGTCCTGGCCAGCCCT
>JASLDZ010000016.1 GCA_030151985.1 Caulobacteraceae bacterium
GTGGGCGCCGAGCTCACCGCCGACCACTTCGTCCCCGGCCAGAAGGTCGACATCCAGGGCACGACGATCGGCAAGGGCTTCGCCGGCGCGATCAAGCGCTGGAACTTCGGCGGCATGCGCGCCACCCACGGGGTGTCCGTCAGCCACCGGGCGCACGGCTCCACCGGCCAGCGCCAGGACCCGGGCAAGGTGTTCAAGAACAAGAAGATGGCCGGCCACTACGGCGTCGAGACCGTCACCACCCAGAACCTGACCGTGTTCCGCGTCGACGCCGAGCGCGGCCTGATCATGATCAAGGGCTCGGTGCCCGGCGCTGAGGGCTCCTACGTGAAGGTGCGCGACGCGGTGAAGAGCCCCGTCCACGCCGATGCGCCCAAGCCCGCGGGCTTCCGCAAGCCCGGCCAATCCACCGAAGCGGCGCCCGCCGCCGAAACCGCCAGCGAAGGAGCCGAGGCGTGAAGCTGAACGTCGTCAACCTCGACGCCGCGGCCGCCGGCGACATCGAGCTCTCGGACGAGATCTTCGGCCTGACCGAGATCCGCGCCGATATCCTGGCGCGCTGCGTGAACTGGCAGCTCGCCAAGCGCCGCGCCGGCACGCACAAGATCAAGACCCGGAACGAGGTCAATCGGACCGGGAAGAAGATGTACAAGCAGAAGGGCACCGGCGGCGCCCGTCACGGCTCGCGCAAGGCCGCGCAGTTCGTGGGCGGCGCCAAGACGCATGGCCCGGTCAACCGCAGCCACGCCTTCGACCTGCCCAAGAAGGTGCGGGCGCTGGCGCTGCGCCACGCGCTGTCGTCCAAGGCCAAGGCCGGCGCCATCGTGGTGATCGACGCCGCAACCGTGACCGAGCCCAAGACCGCCGCCTTCCGTGCGCAGGTCGAGAAGCTCGGCTGGAAGAGCGCGCTGGTCATCGCTGGCCCCCAGGTGGACGCGAACCTGAAGCTCGCCGCCCGCAACGTGCCGCTGATCGACGTGCTGCCGGACGCCGGCCTCAACGTCTACGACGTGCTGCGCCGCGACACCCTGGTGCTGACCCGCGACGCGGTCGCCGCCATCGAGGCGCGCTTCGCCGATCAGAAGGAAGCCGCGTGATGGCGACGCCCACCGCCCGTCAGTACGACGTGATCCTGAGCCCCCACATCACCGAGAAGGCGACCGTGCTCTCCGAGCAGAACAAGGTCGTGTTCCAGGTCGCCAAGGACGCATCCAAGGACGAGATCGCCTCGGCGGTCGAGACGCTGTTCAACGTCACCGTCACCAAGGTCAACACCCTGGTCATGGAAGGCAAGACGAAGCGCTTCCGCGGCATTCGCGGCAAGCGCTCGGACATCAAGAAGGCGATCGTGACGCTGGCCGAAGGCCAGTCCATCGACGTCACGACGGGTCTCTAAGTCATGGCTCTGAAGACATTCAACCCGACCTCGCCCGGCCGTCGCAGCCTGGTGCTGGTCGACCGCAGCGAGCTGCACAAGGGCCGCCCGGAGAAGACGCTCGTCGAGGGCCTGACCTCCAAGGGCGGGCGCTCGAACAACGGCCGCATCACCGTGCGCTTCCGCGGCGGCGGCGTGAAGAAGCTCTACCGCATGGTGGACTTCAAGCGTCGCAAGTTCGACGTGCCGGGCGTAATCGAGCGGCTGGAGTACGACCCCAACCGGTCCGCCTGGATCGCGCTGGTCAAGTACGCCGACGGCGAGCTGGCCTACATCCTGGCTCCGCAGCGGGTGAAGGCGGGCGACGAGGTGATCGCCGGCGAGCGCGTCGACGTGAAGCCCGGCAACGCCATGCCCCTGCGCGCCATGCCGGTCGGCACCATCATCCACAACATCGAGCTGAAGCCGCTGAAGGGCGGCCAGATGGCCCGCTCGGCCGGCGCCTACGCCCAGCTGGTCGGCCGCGACGCCGGGTACGCCCAGATCCGGCTCGGCTCGGGCGAGCTGCGCATGGTGCAGGACAGCTGCATGGCCACGGTGGGCGCGGTGTCGAACCCGGACCACATGAACCAGTCGCTCGGCAAGGCCGGGCGGGTGCGCCACATGGGCTTCCGCCCGCACGTGCGCGGCGTGGTGATGAACCCCGTCGACCACCCGCACGGCGGGGGCGAAGGCAAGACCTCGGGCGGGCGCCACCCCGTCACCCCGTGGGGCAAGCCGACCAAGGGCCGCAAGACCCGGGTCAACCAGTCCACGGACAAGTTCATCATCCGCTCGCGCCACAACGCGAAGAAGGGCCGCTAAGCGATGTCGCGTTCCGTCTGGAAGGGTCCGTTCGTCGACGGGTACCTGCTGCGCAAGGCCGACGCCGCGCACAACTCGTCGCGCAAGGACGTGATCAAGACCTGGTCGCGCCGCTCGACCATCATGCCCCAGTTCGTGGGCCTGACCTTCGGCGTCTACAACGGCCAGAAGCACGTGCCGGTGATGGTGTCCGAGGACATGGTCGGCATGAAGTTCGGCGAGTTCTCGCCCACCCGCACCTTCTACGGCCACGCGGCCGACAAGAAGGCGAAGAGGAAGTAAGATGGCCAAGGAATCGAAAGGCCGCCGCGTCGGCGAGACTTCGGCCATGGCCAAGCTCGTCAACATCCGAATCTCGCCCCGCAAGCTGAACCTGGTCGCGCAGTCGATCCGGGGCCTGCCCGTGCAGCGCGCGCTGAACGAGCTGGAGTTCAGCCCCAAGCGGATCTCGGGCGACGTGCGCAAGTGCCTCTACTCGGCGATCTCCAACGCCGAGAACAACCACAACCTCGACATCGACAACCTGGTCGTCGCCGAGGCCCACGTGGGCAAGAATTTCGTGATGAAGCGCTTCTCGGCCCGCGCCCGCGGCCGCTCGTCGCGCATCCTGAAGCCCTTTGCGGAGCTGACCGTGATCGTGCGCGAACAAGGCGAGGCCGCCTGATGGGACAGAAGGTCAATCCCGTCGGCCTGCGCCTCGGCGTCAACCGCACCTGGGACAGCCGCTGGTTCGCCGACGGCCAGGAGTACTCCAAGCTCCTGCACCAGGACATCAAGCTGCGGAAGATGCTGAAGAAGCGCCTGGCCCAGGCCGGCGTCTCGCGCGTCATCATCGAGCGCCCGCACAAGCGCTGCCGCGTGACCATCTACGCCGCACGCCCCGGCGTGATCATCGGCAAGAAGGGCGCCGACATCGAGACGCTCCGCAAGGACCTCGCCGCGATGACGGAGGGCGAAGTCCACCTCAACATCGTCGAGGTGCGCAAGCCCGAGGTCGATGCACAGCTGATCGCCGAGAACATCGCCCAGCAGCTGGAGCGCCGGATCGCCTTCCGCCGCGCGATGAAGCGCTCGATCCAGTCCGCCACGCGCCTGGGCGCCAAGGGCATCCGCATCAACGTCTCGGGCCGTCTCGGCGGCGCGGAGATCGCCCGGATGGAGTGGTACCGCGAAGGCCGCGTGCCGCTGCACACCCTGCGCGCCGACATCGACTTCGGCTTCATCGAGGCCAAGACGACCTACGGGATCATCGGCGTGAAGGTGTGGGTGTTCAAGGGCGAGGTGCTCGAGCACGACCCGATGGCGCAGGACAAGCGCTGGGCGCAGGAAGCGACCGGCCCGTCCTCCTCCGAGGGCCGTGACCGCGACCGCGGTCCCCGCCGTGACCGTGGCCGCCCCGGCGGCGGCGACCGCGACCAACCCTCCGCGTCGTAAGGAGCGCCTGGACCATGCTTCTTCCGAAGAAGACCAAGTACCGCAAGCAGTTCAAGGGGCGCATCCACGGCGCCACCAAGGGCGGCTCCGCGCTGAACTTCGG
>JASLDZ010000019.1 GCA_030151985.1 Caulobacteraceae bacterium
CCGAAGTCGTGGTCCTCTGCCCGCTCGCTCATGCCTGCACCCCGATGAGGTAGACGACGGTGAACAGCGCCACCCAGATGATGTCCAGCGCGTGCCAGAACAGGCTGAAGCACATCATGCGGCGCAGGATGTCGGGCCTGAACCCCTTGGCGACGGTCTGCGCCATCTGGGTCAGGAGCCAAAGGAGGCCGACGCCCACGTGCAGGCCGTGGCAGCCGACCAGGGTGAAGAAGGCGCTGAGGAAGGCGCTGCGCTGGGGCGTCGCCCCGCGCGCGGCCAGGTCGAGGAACTCGCGCAGCTCCAGCCCCAGGAACGCCGCGCCCAGCACGAAGGTGACCGCCATGGCGGCGTGGAAGCGCAGCTTGTCACGCGAGCCGGTCGCCAGGCTGGCGAGCCCGCAGGAGAAGCTGGACGCCAGGAGGCACCCGGTCTCGATGGCGACGTTGGTCAGGTCGAACAGCTCGCGCGGTCCCGGCCCTCCCGCCTGCGCGCCCCGCAGCACCGCGTAGGCCGCGAACAGGCCTGAGAACATCACGATGTCGCTGAGCAGGAAGATCCAGAAGCCGTAGCCGACGATGATCCGCTTCGACGCGGGGCCGCCGTCGCCATGGCCGGGCGCGTGGCCGTGCGGGCCGTGCGCGGCCGCGTGACGCGCCGCGCCCATGCGGTAAGGGTCGTGGGCGGGGGAGGCTGCGGCGTCGCTCACGGGCGGGGCCCGGTGTAGGTGGCCAGCGCCACGGTGCGCGCCTCGCGGTTGCGCCGGTCCAGCCGGGCGACCTCGGCGGCGGGCACGACGTACTCCGGATGGTCGCGCCAGGCGAAGACCACGAAGGTGGCGTAGGCGCCGACGAAGCCCAGGATCGCCAGCCACCAGATGTGCCAGATCAGGGCGAAGCCGATCGCGGTGGCGAAGAAGGCGCAGACGAAGCCCGTGGGGCTGTTCAGCGGCATCTCCACGTCCTCGTAGTCGGGCTCGTCGCGCAGGCGGGCCTGCTCGCGAGCGCGCTGCTTGATCGTCCAGTAGGGCTCCTCCCCCTCGACCCGGGGCAGGACGGCGAAGTTGAACACCGGCGGCGGCGAGGGGGTGGCCCACTCGAGCGAGCGGCCATCCCACGGGTCGCCCGTCTTGTCGCGGAGCGCCTCGCGGTTGCGGATGGAGACCACCAGCTGGGTGATCTGGCAGACCATCCCGCAGGCCAGGAGCGCGGTGCCGAACGCCGACCACAGCAGCCACGGCCGCCACATCTCGACGTCGTAGTGCTGCATCCGCCGCGTCATGCCGAGCAGGCCGGCGATGTAGAGCGGGATGAAGGTGAAGTAGAAGCCGGCCAGCGCGAACCAGAAGGACGCCTTGCCCCAGCCCTCGTGCAGGGTGAAGCCGAACGCCTTGGGCCACCAGTAGGTCAGGCCCGCGAAGGCGCCGAACAGCACGCCGCCGATGATGACGTTGTGGAAATGCGCCACCAGGAACATGCTGTTGTGCAGCACGAAGTCGGCCGGCGGCACGGCCAGCAGCACGCCCGTCATGCCGCCGATCACGAAGGTGACCATGAAGCCCATGGCCCACAGCATGGGCGTCGCGAAGCGGATGCGGCCGCCGTACATGGTGAAGAGCCAGTTGTAGACCTTCACGCCGGTCCCCACCGCGATCACGCTGGTGGCGATGCCGAAGGCGGCGTTCACGTCTCCGCCCGCGCCCATGGTGAAGAAGTGGTGCAGCCACACCGTGAACGACACGATGCAGATGAACAGCGTCGCCGCCACCATCGAGCGGTAGCCGAACAGGGGCTTGGACGAGAAGGTGGAGATCACCTCCGAAAAGATGCCGAAGGCGGGCAGCACCAGGATGTAGACCTCCGGATGCCCCCACGCCCAGATGAGGTTCATGAACATCATCGGGTTGCCGCCGGCCTCGTTGGTGAAGAAGTGGAAGCCGAGGTAGCGGTCCAGCGTCAGCATCGCCAAGGTGGCGGTCAGGATCGGGAAGGCGGCCACGATCAGGAGGTTGGACGCCAGCGACGTCCAGCAGAACATCGGCATGCGCAGGTAGCTCATGCCCGGCGCCCGCATCTTCAGGATCGTGGTGACGAGGTTGATCCCCGACATCAGCGTGCCGACGCCTGAAATCTGGATCGCCCACAGGTAGTAGTCGACGCCCACCCCCGGCGAGTAGGCCGTCTCCGACAGGGGCGGGTAGGGCAGCCAGCCGGTGCGGGCGAACTCGCCGATCACCAGCGAGATGTTGACCAGGAGGGCGCCGGTGGCGGTCAGCCAGAAGCTCACCGAGTTCAGCGTCGGGAACGCCACGTCCCGCACCCCGAGCTGCAGCGGCACGACGAGGTTCATCAGCCCGATGATGAACGGCATGGCGCCGAAGAAGATCATGATCGTCCCGTGCGCCGAGAAGATCTGGTCGTAGTGCTCCGGCTGCAGGTAGCCTCCGCCGTGGAAGGCGACGGCCTGCTGGGAGCGCATCATCACCGCGTCCGCGAACCCGCGGACCAGCATCACCAGCGCCAGCAGCGTGTACATCACGCCGATGCGCTTGTGGTCGACCGAGGTGATCCACTCGTTCCAGACGTAGGGCGCCCACCCCTTCAGGATCACCCAGCCGATCACGCCGCAGATCACGAGCGCCACGACGGCCGAGGCGACCATGGGGATCGGCTGGTCGAGGGGGATGGCGCTCCAGCTCAGCTTGCCTAGCATCGCGTCAGCGCTCCGGCTGGGGGGAGGTCTGCGGTCCGCCGCGTCCCGTCTGCGGGCCGGGGCCGGGGGGCGTCTTCTGCGAGGCGATCGCCTGGAACAGGTCCGGGGCCACGGCGCCGTAGCCGATCGGCGTCTTCACGACGCCCTGCCGCGCCAGCTCGCCATAGGCCTTGAGGTCGAGCGCCGGTCCCTGCCCTCGCGCGCCCTGCGCCCAGGCGTCGAAGGCGGCGGGCGGGACGGCGCGCACCTTGAAGCGCATGTCGGGGAAGCCGTCTCCGCTGAAATGGGCGGAGAGCCCCTCGTACTCGCCCGGACGGTCGGCCTGCAGGTTCAGGCGGGTGACCATGCCGTTCATCGTGTAGATTTGGCTGCCCAGCCGCGGCACGAAGAAGACGTTGAAGACGCTGGCGGAGGTGAGGTCGAACCGCACCGGCCGGCCCGCGGGCAGCACCAGCGCGTTGACGCTCGCCACCCCCTGCTGCGGGTAGATGAACAGCCACTTCCAATCGAGCGAGACGACCTGCACCTCCAGCGGCGGCTCCCTGGAGGGCAAGGGTTTGGCCGGGTCCAGCGTGTGCGAGCCGATCCAGATCACCCCGCCCAGGAACAGGATCACCAGGATCGGGATGGACCAGACGATGATCTCGATCCGGCCGGAATAGACGAAGTCGGGCCGGTAGGTCGCGCGGGTGTTGGACGCCCGGAACCACCAGGCGAACGCCAGGGTCGCCAGGATCGTAGGGACGACGATCGCCAGCATGATCGCCAGCGAGTCGAGCAGGATCGTGCGCTCGCCCGCGGCGACGGGCCCCGCGGGGCTCAGCACGCCCGGCCCGCAGCCGCCGAGCGCCGCCGTCGCCGCGACCGCCAGACCTGTCGTCAGCCAGCGCGCCATCCCACCGCCTGTGCGAACGCCCGTCGCCCGGGTCGTCACGGCTTGTAGGGGGCGGACGGCGGCGGGGCTAGCGAAGCTGTTCGACTATCAGCGCTCGCGTCCCGGGACGAGGGCGGGGGCGGCCGAGGCCGCCCCCGGATCGCGTCAGCCGGCCGCCTTCAGCGCCGCCGCCAGGTCCGCCTGGCGGGCGGCCTTGAGGTCGCCGCAGTGGCGCACCGTCTCCACCGTGCGGTCGAACGCCAGCTCGCCGCGGCCCAGCGCCTTGACCTTGGGCCCTAGCGTCGCCTCGATCTTGCCCGCCTGCTCGGCCGAGCACTGCGCGCCCAGCACGCCAGGCAGGCGGCTGGAGACGAACACGCCGTTGGAGCCGGAGGCCAGCTTCTCGTAGTTGGCGATCAGCCATTCGCCCGCCGCGTCCTTGGTCTCGGCCGTGGTGACGAGCCCCTGCAGGAAGCCCAGCCGCTCCAGCGGGCGAAGGCGCGGATCGCTGAAGCCGATGATCCAGGCCGCCACGTCCTCGCGGCCCGTGCCGCCGATCGAACCCAGCGCCGCGCTGCGGAACACCGGGTCCTCGCTCGCCAGCGCCTTGTCGGCCACCGCCTTCGCCGCGGGAACGCCGTCGGCCTTGATGTAGGCTCCGAAGGCGTCGCCCATGAAGCCCTGGTCCAGCGCCTTGGCGTCGCCGCCCAGGTAGGCCTTGGCCGCGGCGGCGAGCCTGGCGTTCACCGCCGCGTCGGCCGCCTCGTCCGCCACGAGGCCCACGAGCTGCTGGCGCAGCTTCTGCTTGTCCGGGTCCTCCGAGGCGTAGACGCCCGCCGCCGGGTCGAAGCCCATGGCGTTCAGCCGGGGCGCGTAGAGGCCTTCCATGAAGCGGCGGTAGTCGGCCACGGCGTCCCCGGCGATCAGGCCGCGCAGGCGCAGGCCCGCCAGGCGGCCGCCCGGCATGAGGCTCGCGCTCGCGTCGGGCTGGCCGAGCATGGACTTGGCCTCCGCGAGCAGGCTGGAGGCGGGCGCATGGCCGGCGCGGAAGCTGGCCCACAGGCTGTCGTCCGCCGCCAGCGCCTCGCCGGCGGGCAGGCTGGGCAGCGCCTGGATGAGCGTTTTCCAGTCCTCGGAGGGGAGTTCGAAGCGGTAGTAGCCCGTGCCGCCCGCGTTGGGCATGAGCGCGCCTCCCGCCGGGGTGCGGAACGACGTGGAGGGCTTGTCCAGGAGGTTGCAGATGCGCTGGTCGCCGTCGCGGACGCAGACCGGGATGATCCACCGTTCCGGCTGCGGCTTGGAGCCCAGGAAGGCGTAGCGGGACTGCGTCGCGGTCCAGGTGTCGCCGCTGCGGGTGAAGCTGACCACCGGCACGCCGGGCTGGTCCACGAAGCTCTTCATCGCCGCGAGGATGCGCGGGTCGTGCGCCGCGTCCGCCAGCGCCCCGAAGAACTGCTCGGTCGTCGCGTTGCCGTACATGTGCCGCGACAGGTGCAGCCGCACGCCGGCCTTGAACTGGTCGTCGCCCATGTAGGCGGCGATCATCGCGATCACCTGGCCGCCCTTGCCGTAGGTGATGTTGTCGAAGGCGCCGTCGATCTGGCTGTTCTCGGCGATGTGCTGGTGGATCGGCCGGCCGACCTCCAGCGCGTCGGTGTTCATGGCGGCCAGGCCCTCGGAGATCGCGCCGGTGCCGATGTGCAGCTCGGGCCGCCAGGCGTTGCCGATGCGGTAGCCCATCCAGTTGGCGAAGCTCTCGTTCAGCCAGATGTCGTCCCACCAGTCGGGGCTGACGAGGTCGCCGAACCACTGGTGGCTGAGCTCGTGGCTGACCACCATGCCGAACACCTGCCGCTGCTGGGTGGTCGCGCCCTTGTCCAGCACGATGATGTCGTCGGCGTAGGTGTCGGCGCCGGCGTTCTCCATGGCGCCCGGCATCTCGGGGCTGCCGATCTGGTCCAGCTTGGGGAAGGGGAAGGGCTGGCCGAAGTAGTCCTCGAGCAGCGTCACGATCCGAGGCGTCTCGGCCATGACGTAGTCGGTCTTGCCCGCCTGCGCCTGGGTGACGGCGACGCCGAGCGGCAGCGGCGCCTTCCGATAGGCGTCCGGCGGCACGGCGCCGGTGGGGTGGGCGAACGGGCCGGTGTCGATGGCCACGAGGTAGGTCGGCAGCGGTTTGGTGGTCGCGAAGCGGTGCGTCTCCATCGCGCCCGCCCCCGATCCGGCCCTCGTCACGCCGCTCTCGAGCGTGTTGGTGACCACGACCAGCCCCGGATCGGTGGTGACCGAGACGGTGAAGGGCGTCTTGAAGCCCGGCTCGTCGAACGAGGGGTAGGCGGCGCGGGCGTCGGTCGATTCGAACTGGGTCCAGCTGTACCAGCGGTCGCCGACCTTGATGTGATAGAGGCCCGACGGACTGTCGCCGAACGTCCCCTCGTAGTCGAACTTGAGCGTCGTCTTGCCGGCCGGCAGCGCCTGCGGGAAGTCGAGGCGCACGACGCCGGTGGGATCGACCTGCGTCCAGGTCGCGGCCACCGCCTTGCCGCCGACCACCGCCACCGCCTTGGAGACCTTCAGGTCGCGGCCGTGCATGTAGAGCTTCTTCGTCGCCGCCTTGAGCGTGACGTCGATCTCGTCGTGGCCCGAGAACCCGGGCTGATCGGGGCGGATGGTGAAGTCCAGGCGATAGGCGGAGGGCCGCGCCGCGTCGCTCAGTCGGCCCTTCGGCGCGTCGGGATCGGTCGTCTGCGCCCGGGCGCTTGTCGAGACGGCCGCGGTCGACAGGAAGGCCAGGCACGCGCCCGCCAGGAGAAGTCGCTTCATCGTTCGCCCCTCAACGCCCGGCCGCCGCCTCGAAGCGGGCGCGGCGGGCCGCATCCCGCACCGGCGGGAGCCCCAGGGTCGCGACGATGGCGCCCGCTCCGCGCCCGCTCAAGTTACATGCGCGCAAGCTAGGCCGTGGACGTCGTCAGCGGGACATTCCCCGCGCCGTCACCGGCCACAGCGCCACCAGGCTCTCGCCCCGCACCACATGGTAGGTCGCGTAGAGGTTCACGGTGGGGTCGCAGTGCGGGGCCGCCAGGGTCACGCGGTCGGCGAGCCCGGGGCGCTCGTTCGCGCCCGAGGGCAGGATCACCGCCCCATGCTCGTCGCCCATGAAGGCGTAGGCGGCGCCCTCCGGCGCGCCCGAGAGGATGCGCGGCCGCTCCGCATCGGTGGAGAAGGCCTTGAAGCCGGCGTCGATGGTGACGAGCGGCCCGGCGTTGGCGCTCACCACCCGCGCGTCTACCATCAGGGCGGTCTCGTAAGGATTGGGGCCGTCGGGCGTGAGCGCGCAGGCGCCGTACTGGTCGTCCATGAAGACGTAGGAGCCGACCTGCAGCTCGGTGAAGACGCCTTCCTCGACATCGATGCGGTGCGTGCCGGTGCCGCCGCCGGTGACGATCGCGGGCGCGAAGCCCGCCTCCGTCAAGGCGGCGATGACGGTGCGCAGGTAGGCGGTGCGGTCGGCGATCGCTTCGCGGCGGCTGGCCCACCTCTCGATGTGCTGCTCGGCGCCGCAGTAGAACTGCACGCCCCTGAGCGTCAGCGCGGGCAGGTCGGCGATCGTGTGCGCCAGCGCCACGGCCGCCTCGGGCGAGGCCACGCCTGTGCGGCGGATGCCGGGATCGACGTCGATGATCACCTTCAGCGGCTTGCCCTCGCCGACCTCGTCGGCGAGGGCGCGGGCGTTGTCGGGATGGTCGACGACCACCATCAGGTCGTCCATCCGCGCGTTCAGCGCCGCGAGCCGGGCGATGGCGGGCGGGGAGACCACGGGCGAGGTGATGTGCAGCCCTTCGATCCCGCCCTCGGCCAACGCTTCCGCCTCGCCCAGCTTGGCGCAGCACAGGCCCACCGCGCCCGCCGCGACCTGGCGCCGGGCGATGTCCACGCTCTTGTGCGTCTTGGCGTGCGGGCGGAGCGCGACGCCGTGGGCGGCCGCGAACTCCGCCATCCGCGCGATGTTGCGGTCCAGCGCGTCCAGCTCGACGACCAGCACGGGCGTGTTCAGCCGCGCCCGGCCGTCAGGCTCGCCGACGAGGGCGCCGTGGAGCGCGACGTCATCCATGGGCCGGCTCCGGGGCGCGCGAAGCCGTTTCCGGCACGATGCCGAACAGCTCGCGCAGGAAGGGATTGGCGAACTTGGCCGGGGGGTCCAGCCGCGCGCGCGCCGCCAGGAAATCGGGCGTGCGCGGATAGAGGGCGTGGACGTCGGCTTCGCCCAGCGTGTGCCGCTTGGCCCAGTGCGGCCGACCGCCCGCCTCCCGCAGGATCGGCTCCACTTCGGCGAAGACGCCTGCGTACGGCATGGGTCCGTACTGGTGCATGGAGATCGACCCGCAAGGCCCGGCGTGGAACGGGCTCATCCAGATATCGTCCGCCGCGACACGCCGGAACTCGAACGGGAAGGTGACCGGCAGCGATTTCGCCCGAATGCGGTCGATGGACGCCTTCAGCGCGGGGAGGGCGGCTGAGGCCGGGACCTCGTACTCCATCTCCTCGAACGGCACGGTGCGGTCGGAGGGGAAGATGCGCCACGCCGGGCCGACGCGGCGGGTGGTCTTGCCCGACGCCTTCATCATCAGCCGCTGCGCGCCGGGGATGGTGGCGGGGAGGCGCGCGCCCGCCTCGCAGGCGATGCGAAAGGCGGTCTCGTCGATGTCACGCGACGGCCTCCACTCGCCCTCGGCCGGGTGCTCGACCAGCGTCTTCAGGATCACGTCGTCGGCGTAGGGGAAGGCGAAGAACTCGATGTGCCGCTTCTGCGCCGCCCAGTCGTCGAAGCCCTCCAGCACCTCGGCCAGCGGCCTGCGCTCGACTCGCTCCTCCAGGTGGAAGGCGGGCAGCACGTCGACGGTGATGCGCGTGGCGACGCCCAAGAGGCCCAGCGACAGCCGCGCCGCCTCGAACGCCTGCGGGTCGCGCGCCGCGTCGACCTCGACCACGCCGCCGTCCGCCGTCACCAGCCGGAAGGCGCGCGCGAAGGTGGCGAGGCTGCCCAGCCTCGTTCCCGTCCCGTGCGTGCCGGTGGAGATCGCCCCCGCCAGCGTCTGCGGGTTCACGTCGCCCTGGTTCGACAGCGACAGCCCCTCATCCCAGAGCGCCTCGGTGAGCCTCGCGAGGCTCCAGCCCGCGGGGCAGTCGACCGTGCGCCGGTCGGGCGCGACGACGATCCCGCCCTCCAACTCGGACAGGTCGAGCAGCAGGCCATCGGTCGCGACCAGCGGCATGAAGGAGTGGCCGGCGCCGACCACGCGCACGGCGTCGGCCTGGGCGACCGCGCGCGCCAGCTCCTCCTCCGTGCGGGGCTTCAGGAACGCGCGGGGGCTCGCCCGCACGCTGCCCGACCAGTTCCGCCACTGCGCCATGTCGCGCCTCCCGTCCGTCGCAGCTTAATCCGATAGTGATGACTACCGCAACTGCGCTTCCTCGCGGGCGAAGCTCGAGAAGTACAGGGTCGACATGCGACACGCCTCCCGCGTCAGGGCGTCCGCGTCGCGGTCGGGCTCCTCGAGCACCATCTCGCTGGCGGCGTACATCAGCTCGACCATCAGGCGGGCGCCCAGGTCCAGCCGGGGCCAGCACTCGGGCGCGTAGCCGGGGCGCAGCGCTTCGGCCATCCGGGCGGCGACGAGGTCGCGCGAGGCGAACCGCAGCCGCTGCAGCAGGGGCACCGCCCGCAGCGCCCGCATCACCGCGAGGCCCCCGGGCGCCCGGCGCGCGATGGCGATGATCTCTTCCTGGATGGCGACGGATTTGGCGACCGCCTCCTCCACCGTGTCCGCCTGCAGGCCGCCGGCGTCGATCCAGGCGAACACCGCCTCGTCCTGCTCGCGCATCAGCCGGTCGCCCAGCGCCTTCAGGATCGCGTACTTGTTGGGGAAGTAGCGGTAGAGCGCCGGAGGCGTCAGCCCCGCGCGCTCGCACACCTTGTTGGTCGAGAGCTGCTCGAACCCGATCTCGCGCAGCATCTCCCCGGTGGTGGAGAGGATCCCCTCATAGGTGTCCTGCGCCCGCGCCTGGGAGGGCTTGAGCTTCACCTCGAGCGGGATCGGGGGCCGGGCGCGGGTCAAGCCGCCGAAAGAGCGCGTCGCCGCGTCGCGCGCAAGGCGGCGCGCGGATCGCCATCGGGAAACGCGGCTTGACTCCATCGCCGCCGCGCCCGTCAAGACGAGGCGGCGAGCAGGCCGGGCGAGACCCGCGAGGCCGCGCGCCTGGAAGGCCCGGCCATGGCGTCACCCCGCATCCGCACTTCCGGCGCGTCGGTTCCGGCCCCGGCGGCGGCCTCGTCCTATCCGCTGGCGGAGCTGCGGGCGCTGGAGAAGAAGGCGCTGTGGCTGTCGACGTGGCTGATCCACAACGCCAACCACCTGCGCCCCTCGCGCGACGGGCTGAAGGTGGGCGGCCACCAGTCGTCCAGCGCCAGCGTCTCGACGCTGATGACCGCGCTCTACTTTCACGCGATGCGGCCGCAGGACCGGATCGCGGTCAAGCCGCACGCCTCGCCGGTCATGCACGCGATCCAGTACCTGCTCGGGTGCCAGACCCGCGACCAGCTGGAGCGGTTCCGGGCGCTGGGCGGGGCGCAGAGCTACCCGTCGCGCACCAAGGACAAGGTGGAGGTCGATTTCTCCACCGGCTCGGTGGGGCTGGGCGTGGCGGCCACCCTCTTCGCCTCACTGGTGCAGGACTACGTGGGCCTGCACGGGCTGACGGCGCCGGGCGCGGCGACCGACGGGCGGATGATCGCGTTGATCGGCGACGCGGAGCTGGACGAGGGCAACGTCTACGAGGCTCTCCTGGAGGGCTGGAAGCACGACGCCCGGAACCTCTGGTGGATCATCGACTACAACCGCCAGAGCCTGGACGGCGTGGTCAACGACGCCCTGTTCCACAAGATCGAAGGCTTCTTCCGCGCGGTCGACTGGAAGGTCGTGTCGCTGAAGTTCGGCAAGAGGCTGGAAGCGGCGCGGAGCGGCCCGGCGGGCGAGGCGCTGCTCGACTGGATCGAGCGTTGCCCCAACCAGCTCTACTCGGCGCTGACCTTCAAGGGCGGGGCGGCGTGGCGGGAGCGGTTGAAGGTCGAGCTGAGGGGGACGCAAGGGCTCGGCGCCCTGCTCGACTCCCACGACGACGCCAGCCTCGCGGCGCTGATGACCAACCTCGGCGGTCACGACCTGGAGACGATCCTGGAGGCGTTCGACGCCGCCAAGGACGATCCGACGCCGCACGCCTTCGTCGCCTACACCATCAAGGGCCACGGGTTGCCGCTCGCCGGCCACAAGGACAACCACGCCGGGCTGATGAACCCGACCCAGCTCGCCACCTTCCGCGAACTCTGCGGCGTGCCGGAGGGAAGCGAGTGGGAGCCGTTCGCCGGGCTGGAAGATCCCGAGGCGGTGAAGCGCTTCCTGCCCACGACGCCGCTGCTCAGGCGCGAGCCCCTGCCGCCGACGCCCGCGGTCGATGTCCCCGCCATCCCGACCCCGACGGGAGAGACGCTCTCCACCCAGGAGGCGTTCGGGAAGGTGCTGTTCGAGCTGGCGCGGGAGAAGACACAGCTCGCCGAGCGGATCGTCACCACCTCGCCCGACGTGACGGTCTCCACCAACCTGTCCGGCTGGGTGAACCGGCGGGGCGTGTTCCACAGCTCCGAGCGCGCCGACACCTTCCAGGACGAGAAGGTCGCCAGCCCGCAGAAGTGGCGCATGGCCCCCGCCGGCCAGCACATCGAGCTGGGCATCGCCGAGCACAACCTGTTCTTGCTGCTGGGCCAGCTCGGTTTGGCGGACAAGTTCTGGGGCGAGCGGCTGCTGCCGGTCGGCACCGTCTACGACCCCTTCATCAACCGCGGCTTGGACGCCCTGATCTACGCGACCTACCAGGGCGCGCGCTTCATGGTGGTGGCGACGCCCAGCGGGATCACGCTGGCGCCGGAGGGAGGCGCGCACCAGTCGATCAACACGCCCCTGATCGGCATGGCGCAGGACGGGCTGCACTACTTCGAGCCGGCCTGGGCCGACGAACTGGCGGTGCTGATGGCCCACGGCTTCCGCCACATGCAGGCCCAGGACGGCGGCTCGATCTACCTGCGCCTCTCCACCCGCCAACTGGAGCAGCCCGCCCGCGAGCGGGACGCGGCCTGGGAGCGGGAGGTGGTGGAGGGCGGCTACTGGCTGCGGCGGCCGGAAGCGAATACCCAGCTCGCCATCGCCTACTGCGGCGCGGTCGCGCCGGAAGCTCTGGAGGCGGCGCATCGCCTCGCCGAGCGGCTGCCCAATGTTGGCCTCCTGGCCGTCACCTCGCCCGACCGGCTGCACGCGGGCTGGACCGCGGCGCGCCGGGCCCGGTCGGAGGGCGACCGAACCGCGACCTCCCACGCCGACCGCCTGCTGTCCGCCCTCCCGAGGGGGGCGGGGCTGGTGACGGTGCTCGACGGCCATCCGGCAACCCTGTCGTGGATGGGGTCGGTGCGCCGCCACGCCATCCACCCGCTGGGCGTAGAGCGGTTCGGCCAGTCCGCCGACCTGCCCGACCTCTACCGGATCCACGGCCTGGACGCCGACGCCATCGTCCGCGCCGCGCGCGAGGTGCTCAGCTTCGGCTGAGGCTCAAGCCTGATCCCAAAGCTTCCGTCGTCCCCGGACTTGATCCGGGGACCGAGCGCGGTGCGCCTGCGACCGCTGACGCGGTCGTCAGACCGCGCGGCTCAACCCCGCTCGACCCCCGGGTCAAGCCCGGGGGAAACGATGGAAGAGCGGCGCCGACCGGATGCGGTCCGCCGCTACGGCCTCCGCACCACACGGCTCGCCACCGCGCCCGCGTCGTAGAGGGCGGCGTTCACGTACACCCGCACCTCGCACAGCACGTCGCCGCCGGGCTCGTCCGCCCACAGGTAGCCGCGCTCCACCTGCACCTCGCGGCCCGCCGGGCTGATCCCGTCGAAGGTGTCGCCCCAGGGCGTGACCTTGGACAGCTCGCGCCAGGACAGCGAGCAGGCGCGCTCCAGTTCGTCGGAGGCCATCGCGGCGAGGTCGGGATCGGTCATCCGCCGCAACATCGGGCGCGCCTTGCGGCTTCGCAATCGTCGCCCGCGCCCCGCAAACCGTGTAGCGAGGCCCGCCGCCATCCGGAGCCGCCCTTGCTGCGCAAGCTGTACGACCGCGTCATCGCGCTCTCCGCCACCCGATGGGCGCTGCCCGCCCTGGCGGTCGTCTCCTTCGCGGAGGCGTCGTTCTTCCCCGTTCCGCCGGACATCCTGCTCGCGCCCATGGTGCTGGCGCGGCCGAGAAGGGCGTGGCTCTACGCCTTCGTCTGCTCGGCGGCCTCCGTGCTGGGCGGCCTCCTGGGCTACGCCATCGGCCTCTGGCTGACGCCGCTCGGGCTGGCCATCCTCAAGGCGTTCGGCCACGCCGAGGGGCTGGCGGTCTACCGCGACTGGTTCGCGCACAACGGCTTCGTCGTCATCCTCGCCAAGGGCCTGACGCCGATCCCGTTCAAGCTGGTGACGATCGCCGCGGGCCTGGCGCGGTTCGACGTCGGCCTGTTCGTGCTGGCGGCGGCGATCACCCGGGGCGGGCGCTTCTTCCTGGAGGCGGCGCTGCTGCAGCACCCTGCCGTGAAGGCGGTGGTGGATCGCCACCTCGTTCTCATCGTCGTCGGGGTCGTCGTGCTGGCGGTGCTGGGGCTTCTCGCGTTGAAGCTGCTGCACATCGGCTGAGCGGCGGCTATATCGACGCGCATGGAGCTTCGTCGCCAGACCCTGTGGCTCGCGATCGCCGCCGCTGTGAGCGTCGCGGCGCTCGCGACGGTGCACGGGCTGGAGGCGATGGGCTACCTGCCGTGCGAGCTGTGCTTGCGCCAGCGGGAGGTCTACTGGACCGCGCTCGCCGTCGCCCTGGCCGCCCTGGCGCTCGGCCGCGTGCGCGCCGTCGTGGTCCCGGTGGGCGTGGTCGCGGTGGGGATCGCCTTCGCGGTGGGGGCGGCCGTGGCCGGCTACCACGCGGGCGTCGAGTGGAAGTGGTGGCCGGGCCCCACCGCCTGCACCGGCCACGCCTCGGCCCGCGTCAGCGCCGCCAGCGTGCTCGCCTCGCTCGACGTCAAGCAGCACATGGTCCGCTGCGACGAGGCGGCGCTGCGCATCGCGGGCCTTTCGCTGTCGGGCTGGAACGCGCTGCTGTCGGCCGCGCTCAGCCTCGTGAGCTTCGCCACCCTGCGCCGGAGGCCGCTGTGAGCCGCACCCTGACCCTCGGCCGCGACGCCTGGAAGGGCCGCCTGTCGGAGATGCTGCGCGTCGATCATGCCGGCGAGCTGGGCGCCGTGCACATCTACCGGGGGCAGGCGGCGGTCTTCTCCCGCGCGCGCGGCGGCGAGCGGATGGCCGCCGACATGGCCGAGCACGAGGGACACGAGCAGGTCCACCTCGACGCCTTCGACCGCATCCTCACCGAGCGGAACGTCCGCCCCACCGCGCTCGCGCCCCTGTGGCGGGCGGCGGGTTTCGCGCTGGGCGCCGGCACCGCGCTCCTCGGCGAGAAGGCGGCCCACGCCTGCACGGAAGCGGTGGAGAGCGTGATCGAGGCGCACTACGCCGAGCAGATCGAGGAAGCCTCAGCTCGCGAGCCGGCGCTGGCGGCCGAACTCTCCCGCTTCCGCGACGACGAACTGGCGCACCGCGACCACGCGGTGGCCGAGGGCGCGCACGACGCGCCGGGTTACGCGCTCCTGTCCGGCGCGATCCGGGCGGGCTGCCGACTGGCGATCCGGCTGACGGAGAAGGTCTGACGGCGATGTAAGGCGCATGCGGGTGCGGCGTGCGGTCGCGATCCTAGCCTGGGGTCGCATCCCGTGGGCGTCTGGCGCGTTCACGGCCAAGCTGGACCTCACCGGAGCGCTGTTCATGATCCGCCTCGCCGCCCTCGTCTCCGCCTTCGCCCTGGCGGGCGCCGGCTTCGCCTCCGCGCAGGACGCGTCCGCGCCTCCGCCGCCGCAGGACCCCGCGGGCATGCCGCCCCCCGCGGCGGCCACGCCCGGCGCTCCCGGCGTCGTCGCCTCGCAGCCGGTCGCCAACCCTCCGGGCTCCAAGCCCGACACCAACGCCGACACCGGCTACACCGGCCAGGCCTATGGCGCGGCCTTCCGCGACATCGACGCGCGCATCGCCGCCCTGACGCCCCGCGCCAAGGGCAAGGCCGCCTCCGCGCTCAACGCGATCAAGGGCGAGGAGCTGGTGCGCCGCAAGCGCAACGGCGGCGAGCTGCGCGACTGGGACCGCGAGCTCCTGAACAAGCGGCTGGACGCGGTGGAGGCCATGGTCGGCCCCGCCTGACGCCCGCGGGGCCCGCTCGCACCGGCCCTGTCCGAACCGCGCGCGCGGGCCGCCCATGGACGGGGCGGCCCCGCTGGTGTCATGGTCCCCGCGCCCGCGATGGAGACCGGCCACACCCATGATGCGCGTCGGCCTCTATCCCGGCACCTTCGATCCCATCACCAACGGCCACCTCGACATCATCGGCCGCGCCGTGACGTTGGTCGACCGGCTGGTGGTCGGCGTGGCGGTGAACGCCGGCAAGGGGCCGATGTTCTCGGTCGAGGAGCGGGTGGCCCTGGTGGTCGAGCAGACCCGCGGGCTGCAGGACCGCGCCGAGATCGTGGTCCGCCCCTTCTCGGGCCTGCTGATCCACTTCGCGGAGGAATGCGGCGCGCGGGTGATCGTGCGGGGCTTAAGGGCCGTCGCCGACTTCGAGTACGAGTTCCAGATGACGGCGATGAACCAGCAGCTGAACCGCGAGATCGAGACGGTCTTCCTGATGGCCGATCCGCGCCACCAGGCGATCGCTTCGCGGCTGGTCAAGGAGATCGCGGCGCTCGGCGGCGACGTCTCGCCGTTCGTGACCCCCGGCGTCGCCATGCGCCTCAAGGAGAAGCTCGACCGATGAAGTCCGCCGTCGCGGCCGCGTGCCTGGCCGCCCTCTGCCTCGCCCCGACGCTCGAGGCTTCCGCCGCCTACGCCCAGACGCCGGCTCCCGCCGCCGCCGCGCCCGGCGACGGCTGGGTCACGCCGG
>JASLDZ010000087.1 GCA_030151985.1 Caulobacteraceae bacterium
CCCGCCCGTCCCACGCCGGCGCGCGCCCGCGTGCTGGAGGCGGCGGCCGGGGGCGGCTCCCCCGCCGAGGTGGCGCGGCGCGCGGCGGTGTCCGCGGGCGTGGTCAAGGGCCTCCTGGACGAGGGCGTGCTGGCGGTCGAGGAACTCGCGCCCGAGGCCGCCTTCCCCCCGCCCAACCCCGCGCTGCCCGGCCCTCCGCTGTCGCCCGCCCAGTCCGCGGCCGCCGATGTGCTCGAGGGGCTGACGCGGGAGGGCGGCTTCCAGGCTGCCCTGCTCGACGGGGTGACCGGATCGGGCAAGACCGAGGTCTACCTCGAGGCGGCCGCGCGCCTGCTGAAGGCCGACCCGACCGCCCAGGTGCTGATCCTCCTGCCCGAGATCGCGCTGACCCAGGCCCTGATCGCTCGCGTGGAGGCCCGCTTCGGCGCGGCGCCTGCCGAGTGGCACTCCGCGATCGCGCCCCCCGCCCGCCGCCGGGTGTGGGAGGCGGTGGCGGCGGGCCGCTGCAACATCGTGGTGGGCGCCCGCTCGGCGCTGTTCCTGCCCTTCCCCAACCTGAAGCTCCTGGTCGTGGACGAGGAGCACGACGGTTCGTTCAAGCAGGAGGAGGGCTTCGTCTACCACGCCCGCGACCTGGCCGTGGCCCGGGCGAAGATCGAGGAGGCGTGCGTGGTCCTGGCCTCCGCGACGCCCAGCCTGGAGACGATCGTCAACGCCGAGACCGGCCGCTACCGCTGGCTCAGGCTCGACCGCCGCCACGGCGCCGCGCGCCTGCCCGACGTCTCGCTGGTCGACCTGCGCCAGACGCCGCCCGAGCGCGGCCGCTGGCTTTCTCCGCCCCTGGTCGAGGCGATGGCGCGGACCTACGCGGCGGGCGAGCAGACGCTGCTGTTCCTGAACCGCCGCGGCTACGCCCCGCTGGTGATCTGCCGCGCCTGCGGCGAGCGGATGACCGCGCCCGACACCGACAGTTGGCTGGTGGAGCACCGCTATTCCGGCCGGCTGGTCTGCCACCTGACCGGCTTCTCCATGCCCAAGCCCGAGCGCTGCCCCCACTGCACCGCCAAGGACAGCCTCGTCTCCGTCGGTCCCGGCGTGGAGCGGCTGGAGGAGGAGGCGCGGGAGCGCTTCCCCGAGGCGCGCATCGCCGTCTTCAGCTCCGACACCACGCCCGACGCCTCAAGCGCGCGCGCGCTGGTGGAGGCGATGGAGCGGGGCGAGATCGACATCCTGGTCGCCACCCAGGCCGCCGCCAAGGGCCACAACTTCCCGAACCTGACGCTGGTCGGGATCGTGGACGCGGACCTCAGCCTCCGCGGCGGCGACCTGCGCGCCGGGGAGCGCACCTTCCAGCTCCTGCAGCAGGCGGCCGGCCGCGCGGGGCGGGCGGACAAGCCGGGACGGGCGCTGCTGCAGACCTACGCGCCGGAGCACGCGGTGATGCGGGCGCTGGCGGCGGCCGACCGCGACGCCTTCCTGGCCGCCGAGCGGGACGCCCGCGCCGAGGCGCGGCTGCCCCCCTTCGGGCGGCTGGCGGCGCTGATCCTGTCGAGCCCCGACGGCGCGGCGCTGGAGGCCTTCGCCCGCACGCTCGCCGCCGCCGCCCCCAACGCGGAGGGGGTCGCCGTCTACGGCCCCGCCGACGCGCCGCTGGCGCTGGTGCGGGGGCGCCGCCGCAAGCGCTTCCTGGTGCAGGCCGAACGCGGGGTGGACCTGCAGGCCTACCTCGGCACCTGGCGCGCGCGGGCGAAGGTTCCGGGCGCGGTGCGCCTGACGATCGACGTGGACCCCTACAGCTTCCTCTGACCGCCCCGGCCGGCGGACATCCTATGATAAACACTCTTTCTTCAGCGGCTTAGGCGAAGGTGCGCGCCTTCACCCATCCTGGTGCCCCATGACCCGAAAGACCTGTGCCGGCTGCAAGGACGGCGTCGGCTTCGCCACGCCCTTCAGCATGGCCTTCCAGCCGATCGTCGACACCACGACGGGCGAGGTGTTCGCCTACGAGGCGCTGGTCCGAGGCACGGGAGGGGAGGGGGCGCAGGCGGTCCTGAGCCAGGTGACGGCGGAGAACCGCTACGCCTTCGACCAGGCCTGCCGCGTGAAGGCCATCGAGGTGGCCTCCCGGCTGGGCGTGCCCGCGCGGGGCGCGGGGCTGTCGATCAACTTCCTGCCCAATGCGGTGTACGAGCCCTCCGCCTGCATCCGCCTGACGCTGGAGACCGCCCGCGCCACCGGCTTTCCCACCGACCGGCTGATCTTCGAGTTCATCGAGACCGAGGAGCTCGATCCGGAGCACGTCGGACGCATCGTCTCCACCTACCGGGAGATGGGCTTTCTGACCGCCATCGACGACTTCGGCTCCGGCTACTCGGGCCTGAACCTTCTCTCCCGCTTCCAGCCCGACATCGTGAAGCTGGACATGGAGCTGGTGCGCCGCATCGACGTCGACCGCGTGAAGCGGGCCATCGTGAACGGCATCGTGCGCGTGTGCGCCGACATCGGCGTCGTGGTGCTGGGCGAGGGGGTCGAGACCGCCGACGAAAGCCGCGCCTTGGCCGACCTGGGGGTCGCCCTGCAGCAGGGCTACGCCTTCGCCCGCCCCGCCTTCGAGGCGTTGCCGGACGTGGCGCTTCCGGCCGCGTCTTCGGGCGCTTCCGAGGTGGTGCTCGCCGCCTGGACCGACGCCTCGGGGGGCGCTTCCGGGTCCTCCGCCGCGGTCTTGCGCCGCGCCGCCATGTTCAGCGCCTCGACCGAGCCTGAGAACGCCATGGCGGCGTAGATGTAGCCCTTGGGCACGTGGAAGCCGAACCCGTCGGCGATCAGCGTCATGCCGATCATCAGGAGGAAGGCCAGCGCCAGCATCACGATCGAGGGGTTGTTGTGGATGAAGGCCGACAGCGGCCCGGACGCGACCATCATCAGCAGCACCGCCACCACGACCGCCGCCATCATGATCGGCAGGTGCTCGGTCATGCCGACCGCCGTCAGGATGCTGTCGATGGAGAACACGAGGTCCAGCGCGATGATCTGGACGATGGCCGACGCCACGCCCAGCGTCGGCTTGGCGCGCGCCGCCCGCGCCTCGCCCTTCGGCCGGCGGTCGGGCGCAACGCTCTCGCGCACCTCGGTGGAGGCCTTCCAGATCAGGAACAGCCCGCCCGCCACCAGGATCAGGTCCCGCCACGAGAACGCGTGCCCGAAGGCGGAGAACACGGGCTTGGTCAGGCTGACGATGAAGGCGATCATCGACAGCAGCCCGAGCCGCATCACCAGCGCCAGCGCGATCCCGATGGTGCGCGTGCGGGCGCGATGCCGCTCGGGCAGCTTGTTCGACAGGATCGAGATGAAGATGAGGTTGTCGATCCCCAGCACCACCTCGAGCACGATCAGGGTGACCAGCGCCGCCCACGCCGCGGGATCGACAATCAGGTGCGTCAAGCTATCCATACGTCCGATCACGCGCTTGTGAACAAAAACCGTCAGGCGTGCTGGCGCGCAAGCGAGATCGGAGTCATTCTCCCTTATTGCAGCGTAGACATCCGATCAAAGAGATGTCGCGCGGGAGGACATCAGGAGGAGGTCGGCGTGACATCCCTCGCCGCGGTCGGTGCGGCCTTGACGGCCATCGTGATCATCTCGTCCCAGATCGCGCACGTGTGCATCTGGTCCCTCTGCGGGCTCGCCGGCTTCTAGCCGAGCGCAACGCCCGGCGCGCGCTTCCCCATCGGCGGGAGCGCTTGCGCGCGTCTTATAGCCAGTCCTTCAGCACCATCTTGATCGGGAGCTTGGCGCCCGCGCGCAGCACCTCGAACTTGATCTCGGTGTCAGGATCGCCCTGCAGGCCGTCGTCCCAGACGTAGGCGTCCTTCTCGCTCTTGAAGCCCAGGATCTGGTCGCCGACCCGCACGCCCGCCGTCTCGGCCGGGCTGCCGCCCGACACCGCCACCACGAAGGCGGCGTCCTTGCGCCACTCCCAGGTCAGCCCCGAGCGGTCGTAGGCGTAGGGGTCGCGGATCGCCTGGTTGGCGCGCAGCCACAGGGTCGAGGCGGGCGCGTCGAAGCCGACGGTGAAGCGGCGCAGGAAGTCGATGCCGAGCAGGCCGTCGCTGTCGCGCAAGCTCGCATGGCTCGCGTCCATCAGGTCGACCACGGGATCGCGGAACTTCAGGCCGCCGACCACGACCTGCGAGGCCTTCACCATCCGGACCTTCATCCGGTCGCCCGTGACGCCCGAGCCCTGGGTGTCGAGATGGTGCGGGTAGCGGTCCCAGAGCCCGTGGTCCTTCACGAACCCCGCGTCGAGGAACAGGAAGCCGGAGGCGCCCGTGTCGACCACCAGGCGCGCCGGAATGCCGTCGATCTCCGCGTGCACGACGAAGGAGCGCCGGCCGTAGCTGCCGCCTCCCCGCTCCACCTTCACCGCCCGGAAGCCCGTCCGATCCACGGGGCCGCTGAGCTGCAGCCGAATCTCGTGCTTCTCGAAGTCGAGGTCGGTGGGCCTCGCCGCGAGCACGTCGATGGGCAAGGCGGCGTCCACCGCGCCCATGTGTCGCGAGCCGGTGAAGGCCACGTCCGGCTCGCGTAGGGCGCCGCCGATCAGGACATCGTGCGCCAGGTAGCTGTAGGCGGGCTCGGTGCCCGACACGCCATAGACCCGGCCCTCGCCGTTCTGGCGCAGGTCGAGCTTCTCGACGATCTCCTGGCGCAGGGTGAAGCCCAGCCCGTCGCCACTGTCGATCAGCGCCAGGTACGGGCCCTTGCCGGCGATGGAGAGCAGGGTGACCGGCTTGTCGCCCTTCATGCCCATCGGCATCACCAGGACGTTCCTGCCCGGCGGCTCCTCGGCGAGCGCCCCCGTCGCGCCCAGCACCGCCAGCGCCGCGAGCCCGCTCGCGACGGCGCCCATCCCCTTCGAAGCCTTCATCCCGCCCTCTCGCTTTGGGAGAGGCTAACCCGGTGCCAAGCGGAGCCGCAACGGGAGCGGCGCGCTCGGTTGCGGGGCCTGACCCTGCATGGTATCTGCCGCCGCGACGAAGCGAGCCGGCCTGAGCGCCGGCCGTTTTGCTCACCACATTTTCGGTTTCCGAGCCCGGTCCCGCCGTTTGCGGTCGACGACGGCGCCGGCGCCGGCTCGAACAACGGTTGGCGCACTTGGCGGACGACTCCAGAAACGCGGACGTGGGCGCGCGCTACGCGCAGGCGCTGTTCGACCTCGCCGTCGAGCAGGACGCGTTGGG
>JASLDZ010000089.1 GCA_030151985.1 Caulobacteraceae bacterium
CGCGCGCTCGGCGGCGGCTTCCGCGACGCCTCCATCCAGACCGCGAGCGGACCGGCGCCTCTGCGCACGGCCTCGCGTTGAACCGATTGCTTGGGAACTGATCCGATGGCCGACGACATGAGCGCCGCGCCCCGTTCGCCCTCCTCCGGCGAACCGGGCCTCCAACAGCCGGGGCCGCAGGGTCCCGCGATCGCCGGCGGCGGAGCGCAGGGCGCGGCCGCGGCGCCTGGGGCGAGGGCGAATGGCGACCGCAATACGCTGCGCAAGCGCCTGTTCTCGGGCCTCGCCGCCGTGGTGGTGCTGGGGGGGCTAGGCTACGGCGCGTGGTGGCTGCTGGTCGGCTCGCACTACGTCTCCACCGACAACGCCTACGTCGGCGCGGACGTCGCCCAGGTGACGCCGCAGGTGAACGGGCAGGTGCTGTCGGTGAACGTCGCCGACACCCAGGCGGTGAAGGCGGGCGACGTGCTGGTCACCATCGACCCGGCGGACGCCAAGCTGGCGCAGGCGCAGGCGCAGGCCGACTACGGCCGGGCGGTGCGCGCGGTGAACCAGGACGTCGCTTCCAACCAGGCGTTCTCCGCCCAGGTGGGCGCCCGCGACGCCGACGTGCTCCGCGCCAAGGCGCAGCTGCAGTCCGCCCAGTCGGACCTTGAGCGCACGCGCATCGACCTGCAGCGCCGCGAAGCGCTGGCCGCCTCGGGCGCGGTGTCGGGCGAGGAGCTGACCACCGCCAAGAACGCCTACCAGACCGCGCTCGCGAACCTGGCCGCCACCCGGGCGGCGGGCGCGCAGGCGCAGGCGAACCGCACCCAGGCGGTGGGTCAGGCGGCGGCGCAGGCGGCGCTGACCCAAGGCGTCAGCGTCGACCAGAACCCGCAGGTGCTGGCCGCCAAGGCGGCGCTCGACGTGGCGAACCTGAACCTCTCGCGCACGGTGATCCGCGCGCCCTTCGACGGGGTGATCGCCAAGCGCAACGTGCAGGTCGGGCAGCGGGTGGCGGTGGGGGCGCAGCTGATGACGGTCGTGCCGATCGCCAACGCCTACGTCGACGCCAACTTCAAGGAGGTGCAGCTCAAGAAGGTGAAGCCGGGCCAGCCGGTCGAGCTGACCGCCGACCTCTACGGCAAGGGCGTCAAGTTCCACGGCTGCGTCGTCGGCTTCTCGGGAGGCACCGGTTCGGCCTTCGCCGTGATCCCGGCGCAGAACGCCACCGGGAACTGGATCAAGGTGGTGCAGCGGCTGCCCGTGCGCGTGGCGATCGACCCGCGCGACCTGCGCGCGCACCCGCTGCGCGTCGGCCTCTCGACGGACGCCAAGATCGACACCTCCGCGCCCGCCGACTGCAAGCTGGGCGGCTGACCCCGTGACCGACATCCCCGCCAACGCGGAGGGCGGCGCCCGGGGCATGGCTCCGGTCGTAGCGGAGGTCGAGAGCCCCGCGCGGTCCAAGGCCGCCGCGACGCCCGCCTCCTCCGGCGCCGACGCGCCCTTCACCGGCATGACCCTGTGGATCGTGGGCTTCCTGCTCGCGCTGGCCAACTTCATCACGGTCCTGGACACGACCATAACCAACGTCAGCGTGCCCAACATCGCGGGGGGGCTGGCGGTGTCGCCCTCCGAAGGCACCTGGACGATCACCAGCTACTCGGTGGCCGAGGCGATCACCGTGCCGCTGACCGGCTGGCTGGCGACCCGCTTCGGCACGGTGACGGTGTTCTGCACCGCCATGGTGCTGTTCGGGTTCTTCTCCTTCGCGTGCGGCTTCGCGCCGTCGCTGGGGCTGCTCGTCGCCTTCCGCGTCTGCCAAGGGCTGGCGGGCGGGCCGATGATCCCGCTCTCCCAGACGCTGCTGCTGCGGGTCTTCCCCAAGCACCAGGCGCCGCAGGCGCTGGCGCTGTGGAGCATGACCACCGTCGTGGCGCCGATCGCCGGGCCGCTGCTGGGCGGCGCGCTGTGCGACACCATCGGCTGGCCCTGGATCTTCTACATCAACGTGCCGTTCGCCGCGGCGGTGGCCTTCTTCGCCTTCCGCCTGCTCAAGCCCAAGGAGACGCCGGGACAGAAGGCGCCGGTGGACGTGGTGGGGCTGGGCCTGCTGGTGGTCTGGATCAGCGCCATGCAGATCATGCTCGACAAGGGCAAGGAGAGCGACTGGTTCGCCTCGCCCTTCATCGTGACCCTGCTGATCGTGGCCGTGGTGGGCTTCGCCGCCTTCATGATCTGGGAGCTGACGGCCGCCAACCCGATCGTAAGCCTGAGGGTGTTCCGCCACCGCAGCTTCGCCACCGCCTGCACCGTCATGGCCTTGTCGTTCGGCGGCTTCTTCTCGGCCAACGTGCTGATGCCGCTGTGGCTGCAGACGAACCTGAACTACACCGCCACCTGGGCCGGGCGGGCGACCGCCTGGAGTGGGGTGCTGGCGGTGGTGTTCTCGCCCATCGTCGGTCGCTACGTGAGCCGCTTCGATCCTAGAGCCATGATCATGTTCGGCATCTGCTGGATGGCGTCGATGATGGTGTGGCGCGCGCACTTCAACACCAACGTCAACTTCGACTCGCTGATCCTGCCGACGCTGCTGCAGGGGCTGGGCGTGCCCTTCTTCTTCATCCCCCTGATGACGCTGGGCACCGCGTCGCTGCCGGCGGACGAGGTCGCGAGCGGGGCGGGGCTGATCAGCTTCATCCGCACCACCGCCGGGGCCTTCGCGGTGTCGATGACCACCACGGCCTGGGAGGACGCGGGCGAACAGGCCCGGGTGCAGATCCTGAACCAGGGCGGCGGCTTCGACGCGGCGGTGGCCAACCTTCGCGCCATGGGGCTGTCCGCCGAGCAGGCGGCGCGCCAGTTCGAGGGGATCGTGCAGCAGCAGGCGGTGATGGTGGCGACCGACCGGATGTTCCTGGTGATCTCCGGCATCCTGTTCATGGCCGCGTGTTCGGTGTGGATCGCGCCCAAGCCCAAGCCGGGAGCCAAGGCGCCGGTGGGCGGGCACTGAGCCCTCCCGCCGGGGGAGGCGGCGCGCTAAGAGGGCGGCCATGACCATCGCCCCCGTCTCCTTCCGCCGCTACGCCGCCGACTTCGAGGGCTTCGCCCGCGACCTCGGCGCCTCGTTCGAGCGCTACGGCTTCGCGGTCGTCTCCGACCACCCGCTGGACCAGGCGCTGATCGACGCGGCGCTCGCCGACACCAAGGCCTTCTTCGCCCTGCCGGACGAGGCCAAGCGCCGCTACCGGGTCGAGGGCGGGCACGGCCAGCGCGGCTACACCCCCTTCGGCGTGGAGACCGCCAAGGGCGCCGAGCACTTCGACCTGAAGGAGTTCTGGCACGTCGGCCGCGACCTGCCGGACGGCCACCGCTTCCGCGACCACATGCCCGACAACGTCTGGCCCGACGCCGAGGTGCCCGGCTTCCGCGCCCACCTGAAGGGGCTCTACGACGCGCTGGACGGGCTGGGCGCGAAGGTGCTGCGCGCCATCGCCCGCCACCTCGGGCTGGAGGACGGCTTCTTCGAGACGCCGACCGAGCAGGGCAACTCCATCCTGCGCCTCCTGCACTATCCGCCCGTACCCGAGGCGGGGCCGCACGTGCGGGCCGGCGCGCACGAGGACATCAACGCCATCACCCTCCTGCTGGGCGCCGAGGAGGCGGGGTTGGAGGTCAAGGAGAAGGACGGGAGCTGGCTGCCGGTGAACCCGCCCGCGGGCTCCATCGTGGTCAACATCGGCGACATGCTGCAGCGGCTGACCAACCACGTGCTGCCCTCCACCAGCCACCGGGTGGTCAACCCCGCGCCGGAACGCCGAGGCGTGGCGCGCTACTCCACGCCCTTCTTCCTGCATTTCGCGTCCGACTTCGAGATCCGGACGCTCCCCTCCACGATCACGCCACAGCGGCCGGACCGCTATCCTGAGCCGATCACCGCCCACGCCTTCCTCCAGGAGCGGCTGCGCGAGATCAAGCTGGCCTGACGCGTTCGGCGAAAGCCTGATCTTAAGACATGCCGAGCTAGGCTGCGCGTCCGTTCCCGTTCAGGACCGCGCGTGCCGGCAGCCCCGACCCATCCCGACGAAGAGGCCCGGCTCGCCGCGCTGTACGCCGAGGACGTGCTGGACAGCCCCGCCGAACCCGGCTTCGACCGCGTGGCCCGGCTCGCCAACGCGGCGTTCGGCGGCGCGGTGAGCGCCTGCGTCGCCTTCGTCGACAGAGATCGGCTCTGGGCCAAGGCGCGGGTCAACTTCCCGCTCGACCAGGCGCCCCGCGAGAGGACCCCGATCTCCCACACGATAGAGCGCCAGGGCGTGTTCTGGATCGAGGACGCGCGCGACGAGCCCCGGTTCGCGCGGACCGAGTCCGTGGTCGCCTTCGGCGTCCGCTTCTACGCCGGCGCGCCGGTGCGGGGGCGCGACGACCAGCCGATCGGCGTGCTGGGAGTCTGGGGAACCGACGCGCGCGCCTTCGACCCGGCGCTGGCCGCCCAGCTCCAGGACCTCGCCGACGTGGTCACCAACGAGCTGGAGCTTCGCCGGGGCCGCATGGCTCTGCAGCGCGCGCTCGACGCGCGCGAGGCGGCCGAGGCCTTGACCGAGGTGCTGCTGCACCAGGCGCCCGTGGCGCTGGCCATGTTCGACCTGGACATGAACTACCTGCGGGTCAGCCCCCGGTGGGAGCAGGACTACCACGTGACGGGCGGCGGCCTGGTGGGAAGCAACCACTACGACCGCCTCCCCGACGCCCGGCGCTACGCGCACCTGCACCAGAAGGCGCTAGCGGGCGAGGTCGTCTCGGGCGAGGCGCCGATCGCCCGGGCCGACGGCACGCTGCGCTACTCGCGCTACGAGATGGCCCCCTGGCGCGACCCGGCGGGGGCGATCGCCGGCATCGTGCTCACCAGCGCCGACATCACCGACATCGTCACCGCCCGCGAAGAGGCGAAGCGCGCGCAGGAGCGGCTCGACCTGGCGCTCAACCTCTCGGACACGGTGGTGTGGGAACGCTCGGTGCGCGAGGGGCGGCTGTACGCCAGCGGGCCGGTGGACGCGGTGTTCGACCGGCGGCCCGCCTACGACCAGCTCTCCGCCGACATCGCCTATGGGGTGCACCCCGAGGACCGCCAGGCGGTGATCGACGCCTGGACGCGGCACCTCAAGACCGGCGAGCCCTATCGGCAGGAACACAGGTACGGCGGAGGCGACCGGGAGGTCTGGATGCACTCCCTGGCCGAGGCCCGCTACGGCCCCGACGGGAAGCTGGAGCGCGTGGTCGGGGTGATGCGCGACATCACCGAGCGCAAGCGCTTCGAGATCGAGCTGGCGCAGGCCAAGGACGCCGCCCAGGCGGCCAGCCGCGCCAAGAGCGAGTTCCTGGCCAACATGAGCCACGAGCTGCGCACGCCCCTGAACGGGGTCATGGGCGTGGCCAGCGCGCTCGCCCGCACGCCGCTTCAGCCGCGGCAGCGCGAGATGGTGGAGCTGATCGAGACCTCCGCCCAGACGCTGGAACGCCTCCTCGGCGACATCCTGGACCTGACGCGGGTGGAATCCGGTCGGATGACGCTGAACTGCGAGCCCCTGGACCTTTGCGAGCTCCTGAACGGGGTGGCGACGCTGTTCCAGTGGCGCGCCGCCGACCAGGGCGTGGCGTTCCGCTGCGAGGTCGCGGAGAGCCTGCGCGGCGAGTGGTCGGCCGACCCCGTGCGGCTGCGCCAGATCCTCACCAACCTCGTGTCCAACGCGGTGAAGTTCACCCGCGAGGGCGAGATCGTGGTGCGCGCCGACCTGGCGCCGTCCGGCGAGGTCGCGTTCGAGGTGCGCGACACCGGCGTGGGCTTCGACGAGGTCGCGCGCGCCCGCCTGTTCCGCCGCTTCGAGCAGGCCGACGCCACCATCACCCGCCGGTTCGGGGGCGCTGGCCTGGGGCTTGCAATCGCCCGCGGCCTCGCCCGGCTGATGGACGGGGAGCTCGACGCGCGTTCGGTCCCCGGCCGCGGCTCCACCTTCCGCCTGACGCTGCCGCTCAAGCGGGCCGCGAGCGGAGCCGTGTCCAAACCCGATACGACCCTCTCCGCCGCCCCTCCTCGAGGCCTTCAGGTGCTCCTGGCGGAGGACCACCCGGTGAACCGGCAGGTGGTCGAGCTGATCCTGCAGGGCGCCGCCTCGGTGACCAGCGTGGAGAACGGCCGCGAAGCCCTGGACGCGCTCGCCGCCCGCCGCTTCGACGTGGTGCTGATGGACGTTCAGATGCCGGTCATGGACGGGCTGACCGCCACGCGCGCGTTGCGGGTGCGGGAGGCGGAAGCCGGCTCGGGACGCACCCCGGTGATCGCGCTCACCGCCAACGCCCTGCCGGAGCACGTCCGCGCCTCCCGCGAGGCCGGCGCCGACGCCCACCTGTCCAAGCCGATCACCGCCGGCGCGCTCCTGGCCGAGGTCTGGCGGCTGACCCGGTCCGGGCCCGCGGAGCCCCGGGCGCTGTCGGCCTGACGCCGCGCCGCGCTACAGCGTCAGGCCCGGCACGACCCAGCGTTCCAGCAGCGCGCGCGCCTCGTCCGTGATCGGCGCGGCGCGGCGGGCGTCGAGGTCGAGGTTCACCGCCACCACCTCCGACACGCCCCACGGCCGGCCGCTCAGCGGATCGAGCAGCCAGTGCACCAGCCGCTGGGCTCGCCCCTCCACCGCCACCAGGCCCGAGCGCAGCTCCAGGTGCTCGCCCGCCGTGGCGCGCTCCAGGTAGAGCAGCCGGTACTCCACCACCGCGCCGCCGACCCGGCGGGGGCCGTCGCCGGTCGCGCGGGAGGCGAGCTCGCGCCGCGCCTCGGCCAGGAGCGCCGGCGCCCCGTCCGACACGCGGCCGATGAACTCGTCCGGCCGCATGCGCCCGAACGGGTCGCACGCCAGCGGGCTAACCACGCCCCGCCCGATGCAGGCCAGGCCCAGCGCGTCCGCCCGCTCCAGCGAGGCGGTGGGGGCCACGGGCGTGTCGGGGATCCCGCGCGGCGCGGCGTGCGGCGGGACCTCGCAGCCCAGCCCGGCCATTGCATACCGGGCGCGCGCGGGCCAGGGGAAGGCGCGGCCGTCGGGGGTCGCGTGCTCCACCCGCACGAGCACCGTGGCCGCGGGGGCGCCGTCGGCGTGCAGCATCTCGAACAGGAGCCGGGCGGAGGCCTCGTCGTGCGAGACGACGCCGCCCCGCATCCACAGGGGCGCGCCGGCCTGCGCCTCCTTCAGGAAACGCAGGTGATGCTCGCGCACGATCAGGGTGGACGAGGCGTGGGGCGCGAAGGCGTGAGGCAGGTGAAGCGCCCGCGCCAACCCCGCCAAGCCTTCCATGAAGCGGGTGACGTAGAAGCGCACGTTCATGTGCCCCATCTCGTCGCATTCCCAGGTGTTCACCCCGCCGCGCCACACCTCGATCATGCCGTCTCCCGTCCCCCGTCCGATCCGCGCGGCCCGATGTCGCGGCGCGCCCGGCCCGATTTGAACCCGCCGCCCGCTTCGGCTAGACCCCGCGGCCTGTCACGCCGCGGCCCGCGGCCCCAAGGCCTCCGCGCCGCCACCTTCGCCCAAGAGCCCCCCATGAGCACCCCCCAGGCGCCCGCCAACGGCGAGATCACCGGCAATGTGCTGATGTACTCCAAGCCCGAGCCGCTGAACGCGCAGGCGCACGCCGAGCTGGGCCTGGTGCAGACCGAACACCCCTTCGCCTTCGCCTTCGCGGCCAACGCCGTGCCGGTGCAGGTGACCGAGTTCGGTCCGGCCGGGATCAACTACCCGATCATCTTCGCCGGCGACGAGCGCTCGCCGCTCGCCATCATGTCGGTGCGGCCGAACGAGAACCTGTTCATCACCGAGGGCCGCTTCGATCCGGACGCCTATGTGCCGGCCTTCATCCGCCGCTACCCCTTCGTGGTCGCCAACGACGCCCAGGCCCAGCAGCTGGTGGTCTGCATCGACCGCGCCGCCGACTTCCTGCGGCCAGGCGGCGAGGTGAAGCTGTTCGAGAACGGCGAGCCCAGCGAGTACACCAAGAACGCCATCCAGTTCTGCACCGACTTCGAGACCGAGCGGCAGCGCACCGAGCAGTTCGTGCAGACGCTGAAGGACCTGGACCTGTTCGAGGCCCGAACCCAGACCTTCACGCCCCGCAACGCCGACGGCTCCGCGGGCGAGGCGATCACCATCGCCGACTACTTCGCCGTCTCCGAGGAGAAGCTGGCCAAGCTGGACGACGCCGAGTTCAAGGCGCTGCGCGAGTCTGGCGCCCTGCAGCAGATCTACGCCCACCTGAACTCGCTGTTCGGCTGGGACAAGCTGATCGCGCGCACGCTCTCGCGCCCCCCGGTCGCCGCCAACGCCTGAGGGCCGGCTCAGCGGCGGAACACCGAGCGGGTCAGGCAGGAGAAGACCAGCCGCCCCGCCTCGTCCAGAAGGTCGTGCTGGGCGATGACCACGCCCTTGTCGTCGCCGACGGGGTCGAGCGCCAGCACGGTCATGCGCCCGCGCAGGAGCTCGCCCGCCGGCGGATTGCGCATGAAGCGCAGCGCGTCCACGCCCAGCCGCTTGGTCTGCGGCCAGTGCGACGCCGAGTCGGTGTCCAGCTTGGACCACAGGGCGTAGACCATGGCGTCGGGGGCGCCGTTCTCCCGCTCCCAGGCGGGCGCGAAGGCGGTGCAGAAGGCCTCCAGCGCCCGGTCGTCCAGCGCCACCACGCCGAGGCTCGCCACCTGGCCGACGGAGATCTGGTCGAAGGGCGCGGGCATGGAGGCTCCGGTGCGACGGACGCGATCGACTTGACCCGCGACCGCGACGCTTGTCGAGCCTTGCGCACGGCCGAGCCCGGCCCGACCTTGGGAGCTGAACCCGTGGAGACCTTGCGCCGCGTGACCCGCCTCCTCTCCGGCCTCGCCGCCGCGCTCCTGCTGGCGCTTCCGGCGGCCGCCCAGCCGACCGCCGCGCCGCCTGCGAAGTCCGTGAAGACCGAGCACGTGACCTCGACGCTGGCCCCCGAGAGCTCCGCCGCGGCGCCCGGCGGCGTCTTCTACGTCGCGGTGCGCCAGGCGATGGCGCCCGGCTGGCACACCTATTGGCGCAACCCCGGCGACAGCGGCGAGCCGACGACCGTCAAGTGGACGCTGCCCTCCGGCTGGAGCGCGGGCGACATCGTCTGGCCGGCGCCCACGCACGAGGCGACCGGCCCGCTCATGAACTACGTCTACTCCGGCGTGGTGCTGCTGCCGGTGGCGCTGCAGGTCCCGGCCGACGCCAAGGCCGGCGCGCCGGTGCGGATCGAGGCCAAGGTCGACTACCTCGTCTGCAAGGACGTCTGCGTCCCCGAGACCGTGAACCTGCTGCTGGAGACGACCGTCGCCGCCGGCTCCCCCGCGCCGGACCCTGCGTACGGCGCGCCGTTGGCCGCCGCCCTGGCCGCGGCGCCCAAGGCGGCGCTGGTCACCGCGACGTTCGGGACGGAGGGGTCGCCGCCGGCGCTGCGCCTGTCCATCGCCGGCGACGCCGCCAAGGGGGCGCAGGCGGCGCACGCCTGGTTCTACCCCTACGACGCCGGCCTGATCGACCACGCCGCGCCCGAGCGGGTCAGCGCCGGATCAGACGGCCTGACCTTCCTGCTCAAGCCTTCCGCCACGCCCGGCAAGCCGCCGCAGGAGGTTGCGGGCGTGGTGGTGCTGGGGCCGGGCCGCGCGTTCGAGGTGACGGCCAAGCCCGGCGCCCCGCCGGCCGGCACCATGGGGGGCGCGCCGGTCGCTTCTTCCGGATCGCCGGGCGCGGGCGCGACGGCGGGCGCCGACGCGCCCTCCGCGCCGTCGCCACAGGGCGGGTTCCTCGGCGCTCTGGCGGCGGCGTTCCTCGGCGGGCTGATCCTGAACCTGATGCCGTGCGTGTTCCCCGTCCTCTCGATCAAGGCCGCGCAGTTCGCCCGGCACCTTGGCGATCCCCGCGCCGCCCGAGCCGAGGGGCTGGCGTTCCTGGCGGGGGTGGTCGTGACCTTCGTGACGCTGGCGGCCGCCCTCCTTGCCGCGCGGGCGGCGGGTCAGGCGGTGGGCTGGGGGTTCCAGCTGCAGAGCCCGGCCGTGGTGGCCACGCTGGCGCTGGTGATGCTGGCGGCGGCGCTGAACCTCTCGGGCGTGTTCGAGGTCGGGACGTCGGTGCAGGGCGCCGGCTCCGGCCTGGCCGCGAAGGGCGGGCTCGCGGGCGCCTTCTTCACGGGGGTGCTGGCCGTGGTCGTGGCCGCGCCCTGCACCGCGCCCTTCATGGCCGGAGCGATCGGCTGGGCGGTGACGCAGCCGCCGCTCGCCGCGCTGGCGGTGTTCGCGGGGCTCGGCCTGGGGCTCGCCGCGCCGCTGACCGCGCTCTCGTTCGCGCCGGCGCTGTTCAAGCGGCTGCCTCGGCCAGGGGCGTGGATGGAGGGGTTCAAGAAGGCGCTGGCCTTCCCGATGTACGGCGCGGCCGCCTGGCTCGTGTGGGTGTTCGCGCTGCAGGCGGGGGTGAACGCCCTGCCGTTCCTGTTCGCCGCCGCGGTGGTGCTGGCCTTCGGCGCCTGGCTCTGGGGCGTGGCGCAGCGCAGCGAGCGGCCCTGGACGCCGCGCGCCGTGGCGGGGGTGGCGGGAGCGCTCGCGGTGGCAGCCGTCGTGTTCGCCGTCCGCGCCGGCCCCGCGCCGGAGGCCGTAGCCGCGACCTCCGCGGGGTCGGGAGCCGGCCTTCCGGTGGAGCCCTGGTCGCCGGCTCGCGTCGCTGAACTCAGCGCCGCCGGGCGCCCGGTGTTCGTCGACTTCACCGCCGCCTGGTGCGTCACCTGCCAGGTCAACGAGCGCACCGCGCTCGCGGGCAAGGGCGTGGCCGACGCCTTTACGCGCACCCATGCCGCCTATCTGAAGGCCGACTGGACCAGGCGCGACGCCGGCATCGCCCGGGCGCTGTCGGAGCAGGGCCGCTCGGGCGTGCCGCTCTACCTCGTCTACGCGCCCGGCTCTGCGCAGCCGAAGGTGCTGCCCCAGCTCCTGTCGGAGGGCGTAGTGGTGGGCGCGCTGGAGGCGGCTGCGAAGCCCGCGCCTCAGAACCTCGCCAGCACCGCGCCCCCTTCGGCGTAGAGTACGCCGGAGGGCCGCGCCGCCGCACCTGCGAGGGGTCGCAGCCCGAGAGGACGCGGCGCGCCGGGGATGAGCGGGAAACCGTCGTGGGACGGCCGGAAGCCGGGAACCCGAAGCCAAAGGGCCTCGACCAGACGGTCGGTCGCCAGCGTGAGGACCCACGCGCCGCCCTCCGCCGCCAGCGTCGCGGCCACGGCGGACGCAGGGCGCGGCAGGCGACGGCCGCGCGGGTAGTGGACGGCCTCGATCGTCTCGCCCCCCTCGATCGCCAGTCGGGCGACCACCACGTCGTGAGCGGGCGAACCGAAATTGTAGCAGAGGCCGAAGTCGTAGAAGGCGCCCAGGAGCGCGAAGGCGGAGATCGTCTCGGCCGAACGCGGCGGCAGGACGACGGCGCGGCCGCACCGCACCACGGGCCGGGCGCCCTCGGCCAGCGCGGCCAGCGTCAGCTGCGCCTCGACCGGGGCGGCGGTCTCGTTGAGGAGGTGCAGCGCCAGGCCGTCGACGCCTTCGTCGGTGATCGAGAGCTGCACGGGGCGGAGCGCGCGCTTCAGGCCGTGGTAGGCCGCCTTCGGCTCGCCGCGGGCGTCGAGCACGCCCCAGCCGGCGCCTGGAACCACGTCCTGCACCGTCCAGACCAGGGCGCCGCGCGTGGGTGAGGCTGGGCGGCGCCACTCGGCGAAGGTCGCCTCCATCACCTCGGCGGAGACGCGGCGGGAAAGGTCGAGGTAAAGTCGCGGGTCGCGCGCACGAAGTTCGGCGGCGTCCTCCCCGAACAGGAGGCGCAGGTAGTGGTCGCGCACGTCGTCGAAGTCCCAGTCGGCGCCGACGTCGCGGGGCACCCCGGCCTTCCAGGCGGGGCCGTTCGGGTCGAGATCGCCCTGCGGAACGTTGGCGAAGGCCAGGCACTCGGCGGCGAAGCGCACGCCCGCGCGCCGTGCATCCTCCAGCGGCCGACGGTAGGCGCCGACGCCGTAGTAGTGGCCGACGCCCTCGCCCACGGTGAACGGCAGGTCGCCTCCGCCGGGAGAGTGGGGGACGTAGGGGAGGCCGGGGGCCAGCTCCGCCGCGACGTCCGCCAGGAGGCCGTCCGCGAGCGGCGTAGTGCGGGCGGCGCCGGGGAGGCCCATCATCGCCGCCTGCTGCGCGATCTCGCTCCCGCCGCAGAGCACGGCGAGGGACGGGCGGTGGGCGATCCGCGCCAGGAGCTGGCGCGCCTCGGATTCGCACAGGGCGGCGAAGGCGGGGTCCTGCACGGGGTAGTCGAAGTTGGCGAAGGCGAAGTCCTGCCAGACCATCAGGCCCAGCTCGTCGCACAGGTCGTAGAAGGCGTCGGCCTCGTAGGCGCCGACCCCCGGGAGCCGGACCATGTTCATTCCCGCCTCGACCATGAGCCGCAGGGCCGGCTCGCAGGCCTCAGCTGTGGACGTGAGGGTCAGGAGGTCGGGCGTGGTCCAGCAGGCGCCGCGCGCGAACACCGGCTCGCCGTTGACGACCACGCCGAAGCCCTTGCCGTCCGCGCCCCGGTCCACGGCGATCGAGCGGAAACCAACGGGGCCGAGGTCGAAGGTCTCGCCGTCAAGGTCCAGCGTCACGGGATAGAGCGGCTGGTCGCCGTGGGTGGCCGGCTGCCACGGACGGACGTGGGGGAGATCGAGGGTGGCCGTCAGGCAGCCGTCTGGCCGAGGGCTCACGGTTGCGCTCACGCCTGCGCACTGGACCGACGCCCCCCTCATCCGCTCATCCCGGCGAAGGCCGGGACCCAGTGCCGACCGAGGTCCAGAGCTTGGCGTCGAGATGGCGATCTCCGGCTTCTTAGCTCCCGCAACTGGGTCCCGGCCTTCGCCGGGATGAGCGGGAGATGGAGGGATGGAGACCTGTAGGCGGCCGCCTGCGCCGGTCCGTTCCGCCTGTATCCGCACGTCGTCCAGCCGCACCGGCCCGCGATCAACCAGCGCGACACCCCGCCAAGGCCCGACGCAGTCCACCTGCGGCTGCCAGCCGGGCATCTGGCCCATCAGCGTGGTGCGCACGCCCCTCAGGCCGGCGCGCGGCGTGATGCGGGTCTTCCAGCGGGCGCGGAGGAGCTTGGCCTCAAGCCGCGGCGCGAGCGCGCGGAAGGCGAGCCACAGGGTCTCGCCGCCCTTCAGCTCCACGTCGACGGCGTGGGCGAGGAACATCGACTCCGACGCCAGGAGCAGCCGGTCGTCCAGCCACACCTCACAGAGCGTGGCCAGCCCTTTGAAGCGCAGGGTGCGCGGGCCGGCGCCCTCCAGCGTGGTGCGCCACCACACGTCGCGGCCGAAGAGGTCGTCGTAGGGGCGCCCCGCTGCGCGCAGGGCGGCGGCGGTCGTGCCGGGGGCGGCTGCGTCGATCCAGTCGATCAGGAGGGCGGCCTGGGCCGGCGTCTCGCAGGCGCCCGGCGGCGTGAGGGCGAGCGTCCAGCGCGTGAGCGGCGCCACCCGCTCGCCGGCCGCGCTCCGCGGGAGCAACGGTTCAGCCGCAGCGGGCGCGCAGGTGCGCCAGGAGCGCGTCCCACGCGTCGGCGGCGGGGTCGAGCGCGGCGGGCAGCGCGTCGAACTTCCGCTTGGCGAGCGCGCGGGCCAGCTGGAACTGCGCGCCCTTGGCCGCCTGCGCGATCGTCAGCGCGGGGGCGGCGCCGGCCTCGTCGCCCAGCCACTCCAGGTGCGAGGACAGGAGCTCGAAGTTCGCGCCGGTCTGCCGCAGCGTGTTGAAGGCGTAGAGGTGGAACATCGCGAAGGGGCGTTCGGCCAGCGCCGCGACCTGCTCCGGCAGCGCGGCCTGGAAGGCGCGGATCGGGTTGGCGGCCGGGGCCCGGACGACATGGCGGGCGAGGAAACGCCCAGCCTCGGCGCGAAGGTCCGAGGCGGCGGGCGCGGCGTCCGGCTTGATGATCTCGGCGTAGGGCAGAAAAGGGCGCTCGGGCGGCGCGTCGGTCAGGAAGGCGCCGTCGTAGTCCTCCCCCGACAGGCGCCAGCGGCCGGGGCCGTGGACATAGTCGAGTGTCCGGGCGGCGCGGTCGATGCCGAGGACGGCGATGGTCGTCTTGCCGTGCTCGGTGCGGTAGCTGACCCCTTGGGTGTCCGGGAGCCAGAAGCCGTCCACCTCCACGCTGACCAGCCGGCCCAGGGCGACCTGCCGCTCCACGTGCGTGGGCACGTCGTCGTAGATCGCCATCTCGTCGACCCGCAGGCCGTAGAGCGCCTCGAGGTCCTCCAGCGGCGGCTTGAAGAAGGTGAAGTGGTCGCCCTCCCAGTCCTGCGCGACGGTGAAGCCGAAGGCGGCGCGGGGCTCGTGGCCCAGGTGCGCCAGCACCTCGATCCACAGGTCGGCGTAGCAGTTGGTCTCCGGCCAGGCGCGGTCCAGCGCGTGCAACGGATGACGCGTCACGACCGGGCCGGACCCGTCCGCCATGGTCAGGCGGCCAGCTTGACGCCCGCGTCCATCAGCGCGGAGCGGATGGTGGCCACGGAGGTGAAGGTCTTGGCGTTCAGCCGGTCCTCCGGGAACTCCACGTCGAACGCCTCCTCCAGCGCCAGCATCAGCTGCACGGTGGCGAAGGAGGTCATGCCCGCGCCGTAGAGGTCGGCGTCGTCGGCCAGGGTCGAGGCGGGGGCCTGCAGGCCGGCGTGGGCGCCGAGCAGCTCGCGGATCGTGTCGTCCATGTCGTGTCCATCGATGGGGCGCCGCCGCGGCGCACGGCTCCCCGGCGTGCAACCTATGGGCCAGCCGTTGCCGAACGGTAAGTCGGAGCGATGTCGCGGGGTTGGCGGGCGGGAACGGCGGCGCTAAGCCGACGCCTCGCGAGGAGACCCCGATGAACGCCGAACAGCTGAACGCCACCGTCGCGCGGTTCTGGGACGAGCAGGCGATCCCCGCGCTGGTCGACTACATCCGCATCCCCAACAAGTCGCCGGCCTTCGACCGGGACTGGGCGGCGAACGGGCATATGGAGCAGGCCACCCAGCTCTACGCCGCCTTCGCCGAGCGGGCGCTCAGCGAGGTGAAGGGCGCGACGGTGGAGATCTTGCGCATCGAGGGCCGCACGCCGGTGATCCTGATCGACGTTCCCGCCACCGCCGCGGGGGCCGATCCCGACGCGCCGATCCTGTTCTACGGCCACCTGGACAAGCAGCCCGAGGCCGAGGGCTGGAGCGAGGGCATGGGGCCGTGGACCCCGGTGATGAAGGACGCCAAGCTCTACGGCCGCGGCTCCGCCGACGACGGCTACGCCATGTTCGGCGCGCTGGGCGCCATCCTGGCGGTGGAGGCGCAAGGCGCCCCTCACGCCCGCTGCGTGGTGCTGATCGAGGCGTGCGAGGAGAGCGGCTCCTACGACCTTCCCGCCTACATCGAGCTGCTGAAAGGCCGGCTGGGCGAGCCGGCGCTGGTGGTGTGCCTGGACTCGGGCTGCGGCAACTACGAGCAGCTGTGGCTGACCACCTCCTTGCGAGGCATGGTCGGCGGCAACCTGCGGGTCGACGTGCTGGAGGAGGGGGTGCACTCCGGCCTCGCCTCGGGGATCGTGCCCTCCAGCTTCCGCATCCTGCGCACGCTGCTGTCGCGGCTGGAGGACGAGGAGACGGGGCGCATCCTGCCGCCCGAGCTGCAGGCCGACATCCCGCCCGACCGCGCCGCCCAGGCGAGGGTCGCCGCCGAGGCGCTGGGCGACGAGGTGTGGACCAAGTTCGCCTACGCGGGCGGGACGCGGCCCATGGGCGCCGACAACACCGAGCTCCTGCTGAACCAGACGTGGCGGCCCACGCTCTCGATCACGGGGCTGGAGGGTGCGCCGCCGCTCGGCGCCGCCGGCAACGTGCTGCGCCCCTACACCGCCGCCAAGCTCAGCGTGCGCCTGCCGCCCACCACCGACGCCGAGGCCGCCGGCCGCGCGCTGAAGGCGCTGCTGGAGAAGGACCCGCCCTACGGCGCCAAGGTCGCCTTCGACTACGACAAGGCGGGCGCCGGCTGGAACGCGCCGCCGCTCGCCCCCTGGCTGGACGCGGCGCTGGAGCGCGGGTCGCAGGCCGCCTACGGGCGAGGCGTCGCGCAGGTGGGGGAGGGCGGCTCGATCCCGCTGATGGGCATGCTGCAGGCCATGTTCCCGCGGGCGCAGTTCGTGGTCACCGGCGTGCTCGGCCCAAGGTCGAACGCGCACGGCCCGGACGAATTCCTGCACATCCCGATGGTGAAGGGCGTGACCGCGGTGATGGCCGAGGTGGTCGCCTCGCACGCCGAGGCGCTGGCGGAGAAGGCGGCGGCCTGAGATGGTCGGCCGCGACGCTGCGATCGCGGTCTACATTATGGCGAGCGCGCGGAACGGGACGCTGTACGTCGGCGTGACCAGCCGGCTGGAGCAGCGGGTGGCGAGCCATAGGCAGGGTTTGCAGGAGGGATTCACCAAGCGGTACGACTGTCGGCTGCTCGCGTGGTTCGAGATGCACGACGACATGCTCGAGGCGATCCGGCGTGAGAAGCAGCTCAAGAAGTGGCCGCGCAAGTGGAAGCTCAACCTGATCGAGTCTGACAATCCCGAGTGGCGCGACCTCGCTGAAGACTGGTGGAACGACGACTGGACGTCGGTCGAACTGCCTACCTCCTGAACCCTTACATCCGTCATCCTCGGGCGGCGCGCAGCGCCGTCCCGGGGACCCAGCAGGCGCAACCGTCGAACCCGCTTCCGCTGTCATCAAGCGCTGCGCTTGCTGGGTCCCCGGGACGCTCCTGCGGAGCGCCCGAGGATGACGGTTAATTGGAGCAGTGGAGCAGAGCCTAAGCTCTCGCCGATGTGATTTGAGGCGCGAATGCGGCGCGCCTAATCTCTACGCGTCGACGGCTGGTGATCCGAAAGGGAGATCTCCGCTCCAGGCCGCGATGCGGGCGATTTCGGTCGTGCGCCGGGGCGGATCGAGCTTCGCATGGTCATGTCATCGCCGTCCGACGTCCGCGTCAGGCTGCTTCGCGACTACGCCGCTTCGACCTTCCTCAAGATCGCCGCCGCAGCGCTCCTGCTCTTCCTGATCCTGCGCGTCGCCGCGCCCTGGCTGGTGGACCTCCACCAGACCCTCGCGCTGTGCCTCGCCGGGGTGCTGCTCGCGGCCTGCCCGCTCGTCCTGCTCTACGCGGGCTGGACGCTGTGGGCCGACCACCGGCGGCTGCGGGGCAAGCTCGACAGCCTGCCGCTCTAAACCCCTTCAACCTGAAAGAGGCTCGAAAAGCCATGAAGACGCCGCTCGTGCGCGCGCGCACGGTCGCGCTCACCCTCCTGACCGTCGGCGGCGTGATCGCCGCCGGCTCGCTGACCACGTCCGGATGCACGCAGGTGCAGCCGGGCCACGTGGGCGTGCGGGTCAACAACCTGGGCTCGCATGCGGGTGTGGAGAACACCGCGCTGGGGGTCGGCTGGTACTGGAACGGCTTCGGCCAGCACATCTACCAGTACCCGGTGTTCACCTCGACCTACACCTGGACGCGCTCCTCGACCGAGCAGTCGGCCACCAACGAGGAGTTCAACTTCCAGGACAAGAACGGGCTGAGCATGTCGGCCGACGTCGCCGCGAGCTTCTCGGTCGATCCCGACAAGGCGCCCGTGCTGTTCCAGAAGTACCGCACCGAAACCTTGGACGTGATCGCCGGGCCCTTGCGCAACGCCGTGCGCGATGCGCTCGTCACCCGCGCGGCGCAGATGGGGGTGGAGGAGATCTACGGCCCCCGCAAGGCCGAGCTGATCCACCAGGCCGAGGCCGACACCCGCGCCTTCATGGCCCCGTTCGGACTGCGGGTGGAGCGGCTCTACTGGGCGTCGAACGTCCGCCTGCCCGACCAGATGCGCCAGCAGATCGAGCAGAAGATCGCCAACGAGCAGGCCGCCCTCGCCGCCCAGGCGCAGGTCGCGACGGTGGAGGCGCAGGCCCGCCAGCGCGTCGCCTTCGCCGAAGGGGAGGCCAAGGCGATCGACACGCAAGGCCAGGCGCTGAGGGCCAACCCGGAGATCCTGCGCCTGCGCGCGGTGGAGAAGTGGGACGGCAAGCTGCCGCAGGTGTCGGGCGGAGCGACGCCCTTCGTCGAGCTGAAGCCCGCGACCTGACCGCCTAGGCCGCCGCGCCGTCGTGGATCGCCACGACGGCGCGGCTCACCTCCTGCATCGCCAGCATCCGTTCGGGGATGGTGCGCGGGGTCGCCGCCATCATCGCCGCCACCCCGTAGGTCCGTCCGTCCGGCGCGGTGATCAGTCCCACGTCGTTGTAGCCGGTGGAGAGGCCGTTCAGGTCCTGGCCGGTGCCGGTCTTGTGGGCGATCGTCCAGCCGTCAGGCAGGCCGCCCTTCAGGCGGTTCGGCCCTGTGGTCGTACCGCTCAGGATCGCCAGGAAGCGGGCGGTGGAGGGCGGGGCCAGCAGCTCGCCCTTCAGAAGCCGCCCCATGGCGACCGCCAGCGCCGAGGGCGCGGCCCCTTCCGGCGGGTCGGCGAGGTAGGCGGCCAGCTTCTCGCGGCGGAGCGCGGGCGGGAGCTTGTCGCGCGCGCGCTCGAAGGCGTCGCCGACGCTGTACTCGGGACGCCAGTCGAGGCCCGCCACCCGGCTCTGCAGCAGGTGCTCCTCCGGCCCGGCGCGGATGGCGCCCAGGCCGCGCACGTCCACCGCCCGCTGCACGGCGGCCGAGCCGCCCGCCAGCCGCGCCAGGATGTCGTCGCAGGCGTTGTCGCTCTGGGCGATCGCGCCGACCAGGAGGTCATCGACCGTCACGTCGAGCTTGCCGTCCTTGAGCCGGTTGCGGATCGGCTGATGGAACACGCTCATGTCGGATTGGGTGACGTGGACGACCTGGTCGAGCTTCAGCCTCCCGTGGTCGATCGCGTCGAACACCGCCAGCGCCACCCACAGCTTGGCGACGCTCTGCTGCGGATAGAGCGCGTCGCCGTCATGTGCCGCCGTCCAGCCGGCGGCGACGTCGTGGACCGCGATCCCGAAGCGGCCGTCGAAGCCGGAGCCGATCTCCCGCAACCGGGTGATGAGCGCCGGGGGGGCGGGCGGCGCGGGGGCCGTCGGTTCGCCGGGCGAGGGGCGGCCGCCCTTGGCCCGGGCGGCGGGGCGGGGGGCGACGCAGCCGCCGAGCGCGAGCGGGGCGGCGAAGGCGGCGGCCAGGCTGCTCAGCGCGGAGCGTCGGGTGGGTGCGGACATGGCGTCGTCTCCAGCCGGTCAGCGTGGCGCGGTCAAGGCGCTTGACCCGGCGCGTCGCGGCCCTAGCGTCGCGTGACGCCAACGGGAGTCGCGCGATGCGCCTTGGGTTCCGGGCGGGGGCCGCGGCGGCCCTCGCCATCGCATCGCTGCTCGCGGCCTGCTCTCCTCCAGGAAGCCGCCAGGCGCCGCCGCCGCCCGCCGCCGACCGCTCCGAACAGCCGCTGGCGCCGCACACCGCGGACTCGGGCGGCGCGCTGCCGCCGGAGCAGGCGGCGCTCGACTTCCCCCACGCCGACCTGTGGTTCAAGGTCGTGCCCGACCAGAAGTACATCGAGGGCGACGCCACCCTGACGTTCGCGGCCAAGGCGCCGTTGACGACGCTGCTGCTCGACCTCGACCCCGAATTCGTGATCTCCGAGGTGCGGATCGGCGGCGCCGTGCTGCCGCGCACCGCCTGGTCCGATCCCGATGGACGCCTGCGCATCACCCTGCCGCAGCCGGTCGCCTCGGGCGGCGAGATCACGGCGCGGGTGCGCTATGGCGGCAAGCCCCACGTGGCCAAACGCGCGCCGTGGGACGGCGGCTTCGTCTGGGCCCGGACGCCCGACGGTCACCCCTGGGTCGCCTCGGCGGTGGAGGGCGAGGGCTGCGACCTCCTCTGGCCGTGCATCGACCACCCCACGGGCAAGCCGGCCCTGGCCGACATCCACGTCACCGTGCCGCCGGGGCTCGCCGCGCCCGCCAACGGCGTGCTGCAGGGAATCCGCGACGCGGGGAACGGCTGGAAGACCTTCGACTGGCGCGCCAAGCGACCCGACACCTACGCCATCGCCATCAACGTCGGGCCGTACGACCTCCTGAAGTCGCAGTTCAGGAGCCGGTTCGGCAACACCATCCCGATGGAGTTCTGGTACCTGCGCGGCCGCCAGGCCGAGGCGGAGAAGCTGTTCGCCACCGTGCCGCAGATGGTCGCCTTCAACGAGGCCAAGATCGGCCCCTACCCCTTCGGCGACGAGAAGATCGGCATGGTGGAGACGCCCCACAAGGGCATGGAGCACCAGACGATCAACGCCTACGGCAACGGCTACGCCATCAACGAGTGGGGTTACGACGACCTTCTGCAGCACGAGTTCGGGCACGAGTGGTTCGGCAACCAGATGACCAACCGCGACTGGTCGGACATGTGGCTGCACGAGGGCTTCACCATGTACCTGCAGCCGCTCTACTCGCAGTACCTGAAGGGCGACCAGGACTACTACGGCTGGCTGCACAACGTCCGGCTGAAGGTCGCCAACAAGGCGCCGACCGCGCCGCCGGGACCCATGACGGGCGAGGTGGTCTACGACGACAAGCGCGGCGGGCCGGGGCAGGACATCTACTACAAGGGCGCGCTGGTGCTGCACACGCTGCGCGGCCTGATCGGGGACAAGGCCTTCTTCCAGACGCTGACCGAACTGGTCTACGGCCGGCCCGACCCCAAGCCCGGTAACTTCGAGCCGCGCTACGCCACCACCGACGACTACGTGGCGATCGTGAACAAGGTCGCGGGTCGTGACCTCGGCTGGTTCTTCGACGGCTACCTGCGCAACGCCGCCCTGCCTGAGCTGGTGCAGACCCAGGTGGGCGACAGCCTGGAGCTGGACTGGAAGACCGGCGACCTGAAGCCCTTCCCCATGCCGCTGGAGGTGAAGGTCGGCGACACGGTGACGACGCTGCCGATGACGGGCGGCACGGGCACGGTGAAGGTCCCGGCGGGAGCGCTGGTCACGATCGACCCGCATTCCAAGGTGCTGCGCCGCGACGCCGACGTGGAAGCCTACGTCGCCTACAGGAAGGCGCATCCGAAGGGGCCGCCCGTGCCCCCCGCCCAGCAGCCCAGGCCCGGAGAAAAGCCGGACGCCGCCAAGGCCGGGTGAGCGTCCGCCACGTTCCGGCCGTCCGGGCGTGCTGAGCTTTGGGCATGGTTCGAACCCGGCGGCGCCGCTCGCCCCCTTGGGAGCACGACCGCCGCGTGCGCCGCCGCTGGGCGGCGGGCGGCGCTTTCAGCGCGGCCGCCCACCTCGTCGCCGTGCTCGCCTTCCTGGCGGCCCAGCCCGCCACGCGGGATGTGGCCGAGACGCCGCCCGTCTTCCTGACGCTCGCGCCCGCGCCGGCCCCGCCGACGCCCGACA
>JASLDZ010000176.1 GCA_030151985.1 Caulobacteraceae bacterium
CCCGCGGTCAGGGTCGCGTCGTGAAGCATCTCTCCAGGATGGGTGAGCAGGAGGAGCGGCGCCTGCACGGCGGCCAGGTCCGGCCGCATGTCCCACGTCAGCGCCGCGTTGTGCCCCCACCAGAGGCGGCGGCCCGCCAGGAACCGGGAGAGGGTCATCCGGTTGGCCACGGCCGCGCCGTATCGCGCTTCGAGCCTGCGGAACAGGGAGGCCAGATGATCCCCGCCCGCTTCGGGCATGAAGAGGCCGCCGGCCTTTTCCGCCGGAACGATCAGCCGCCACAGCGTCGCTAGTTCGTCGGCCTCCAGCGCCGGCGCCCCGTAGAGCACGATCTTGCCGAACCGCTCCGGCCGCCGCGCCGCCGCGCCGACCGCCACCGCCGCTCCGGTGTGGTGGCCGACCATGTGGGCCGAGGCCGCTTCGGCGTGGTCGAGGACGCTTAGGACCGCACCGACATAGTCCGGGATCCGGGCTTCCGCCGGCGGCGGGTCGGACAAGCCCATCCCTGGAAGATCGATCGCGAGAACCCGAAAGCCGTCCGCGATGAGGAACGGAAAGACGGCGCAGTAGTCGATGGCGGATGTCGGAGCCTGGTGGATCAGCATCAGCGGCCGCCCGGCTCCCCCGCTGTCGTAGTAGTGGATCTGCCCCGTCGGACCGCGAGCATACCGCCGCTCGAGCGGCGGCGACGCCGGACGATCGTCGAAGGGGTCGTGCGGGTCGCCGGCGGGCCTCGTCATTTCAGCGCCTCCGGCCGGGTTCATAGCCCGTCCTCTCGAGGTTCAGTAGTCTACGGGGTCGGGCAGCGGCTCCGCGAACACGCGCTTCATGTCCGGCGGAAGCTGCGGGTCGTGGGGCGGGCTCCACACGATGGGGGTGGTGTCCTGCGCCCAGATGTTGGTGTTCCTGTTGGCGCCGGGACTTCTGAAGAAGATCAAAAAGCCCGATCGGCTGCAGTCCAGCCCATGCCAGACCATGGGAGGCCGCCAGCTGTAGGCTCCGGCCCGCATGACGCCGACGCTGCAGGACATGTCGCCGTAGACGAAGAAGAACTCCTCGACGTGAGGGTGCCGCTCGAGGCGGCCGACGCCGCTCGGCGGGTAGCCCTGGGGAAGGCCGGCCAGGAGGTAGGTTCTGCAGGTTCCGTCCTCGGCCAGCCGCAGGTTCTTGCGTGACGTGTAAAGGTGATCGACCTCGGGATCGATGTTCGAGCCGTCCCACCGCATGGCGGTCGTGTCGGTCGGCGGGATCACGGCCGCCCTCGGCGAGCCGCCGGCGACCCTCGGCCCGATGAACCTGAGGGCGATCGCGCCCTCGTCGGTCGAACGCGACAAAGGTCCGCCCCCGGACGGGTAGTAGGCGTAGAAGTGCATGCCTGCGACGGCGCCTCCGAGGTCGAGCGCGCCGCGAAGGACGAAGATCTCTTCTTCCCGGTCGTCTTCGGCGGGCCTCGTTTCGGTGTGCCCGGGCGGGTAGTTCACCAGAAGCGTCGCGGCGCCCGTCTCCGTGTCGGCGCTGAGGACCTTGACCATGGCCCCTTCGCCGCCCCACTCGGGCCGGGCGGGCGTCCAGGAAAGACATTGGCTCTGGATGAACTCGGTAAGGGGTCTGGCCATGGCGGCCTCCGTTCAGCGGACCGGGACGGGGGAGCTCGCCGGCGGGTATCGTCCCAGCAGCAACAGCAGGGCGGCCGCCGCCGCGAAGGCCATCGACGCCGCCGAGAACGCCGCCGAGTAGGAGCCGGTCAGGTCATGAACCCGGCCGAAGAGCTTGGCGGCGACGGCTCCCCCGACCACGATGGCGATGAAGAGAAGCGCGTAGAGGCGGCCGAAGATCTGCGGATCGAAGTAGCGGCCGACGAGATAGGCGGACAGATCGAGCTCCATGCCCGTCGCCAGCGCGACGGGGACCACGAGAAGCGGCAGGACATGGACGTCCAAGCCGGGAGCCGCAAAGAGGTACAGCGCCAGGGCGGCCGGGACGAGGAAGGCGCAGCCGACGGCAGGCGCCCAGAACCTGTCGACCAGGGCTCCGGCGACCAGCCGCCCCACGATCACCACGAGCCCGAAGAGGCTCAGCGTCCCCGCCGCCGCGCCGCCGGAAAGCCCCCGCTCCTGGAGCCAGGGGATGAGATTGGTCAGCACGCTCGTCGCGACGCCGGAGATCAGGAAGAAGATCAGGCAGAGGACGTAGGTCCTGTGGTTGCGCAGGACGCCGACCACGGAGCCGGCGGATCGAGGCGCGCCGCCGGGGCGCGGGTCCGCCCGTCGAGATCCGTTCCTGAGGAACAGCCACGTCAGCGGCATGCCGATGACGATGGGAAGGAGGCCGACCGCCACATAGGCGGCGCGCCAGCCGAGAAGACCCATCACGAGGTTGAGGTAGGGCGGCACGGTCAGGGCGCACACTCCCGTTCCACACAGGACGATGCCGAGTGCCAGCCCCCGGTGGACCGTGAACCGCTGCGCGATCGCCTTCCCGAACGTGATCGGAAGGGTGCCGGAACCCAGTAGCGCGACCAGGAAGTAGCCGCCGTAAAGCGTCGGCAGCGACGACGTGAACGCGCCAAGCGCGATGAACGTGAGGCCCAGGGCCGCCTGCGAGATCAGGATCAGCCGAAACGATCCCACCCGGTCGACGATCCATCCCGAGAACAGCGCGGCCGGAGCCATTCCGAACGTCAGGAAGGAGATGACGTTCATGATGTCTTCGCGCCCCCAGCCGAAGTCGTGGGAGAGCGGCTTGACGAAGCTGCCGAGGGTGTAGGTGGCGCCGAGCGAGGCGAGCCCGAACGCGACGCCGAGGCAGGACGCCGCCAGGGCGCCGACATGTCCTCGAAACTCGGAGGGGTCCGCCTTCACCGCCCGCCCTCGCCGGTGGTGGCCGCATTCGGTCGCTCCGCATCAGGCCTCGCTCGCCGCAGCTCGATCACGGCGCCCGTCGCCGGCTCCGTCACGTAGACGGCGCGGCTCCCCGCGGCCACGCCCGCCGGTATCCAGACCGGGCCCGCGGCGGCGGGCGTCGTCATGCGGAGCTTCAGTCCGCTCGCTATGGCCGTGAGCCTCCCGCTCCGGAGGTCGACGGCGTCGACACGCCCGGCGTCGGCTTCGGCCACATAGGCCTGGCCGTCGGGGCCGACGTCGATCCCTTCCGGACGCTTCAGACCGCGGGCCAGTTCGCGTCGCGCTCCGGTTCCCAGATCGATGCGGGTGAGCGTACCGCCGCCGGCGTCCGTGATCAGCACGCCGCCCCGCCTATCGAGCGCCAGGCCGACCGGGCTGGTGAAGCCGCCTGCGAAGAGAGTCCGATCGCCGGCCGGGGAGATCCTCGTCACCTGACCACGCTTCATCTCGGCGACCAGAAGATCTCCGTTCCCGAGCAGCACCGCGTCGTAGGGGTCCTGAAGGCCGTCGATCTTCCGCATCACGGCGTTGTCACGGGCCCGCACGATGCGGACGACGCCCTCGTTGAAGTGGCTCAGGACGACGAGGTCGCCCGAAGCCCTTGCGCTGATCTCCGACCTGATCTCGGGAGAGCCGACGGCGCGGCCGAGGTCGCGGATCGCGCCTGTGTCCGGGTCGACCTGAACGTACGAGAAGGTGTCGCCGAGGAAGATCGTCTTTCGCCCCGACCGGCTCGCGACGGCGACGCCGCCGACCACCCCCAGCCGGCCCTGGCGCACGACGGTCTCGATCCCTGTTTCGGGATCGATGCGGAGGAGCGTGTTCTCGGGCGGATTGGACACGTAGATCAGCCCGTCCGGCCCGACGGTGAGGTTGTCGTCGCCCGGGTTGAGCTGGCGTATCAGCCGCTTGGCGCCCGAAGCGGGGTCGACTTCCGTGAGGGCGCCCGCGGTGAGATCGATCACGTACAGGCGGCCGCCGGGCCCGAGGGCCACTCCGGTCGGCCACACGAATCCCGACGCAACGACCCGCACCTGGAACGTCCTGAGATCGATCGCGACGATCTCCCCGGTCTTCCCGCGAGGTCCCCAGAGCGTGTCGGCGCCGTCGATCTGGAAGCCGTTCAGCCCCAGGACGCCGTGCAGACGGGGCGTCGGCGCGGCCCTGCCTGTGGGGTCCAGCTCGAAGAGCGTGTCGGCGGGCCCGAGCTGGGTCGCGAACAGGCGGCCCGACGCCGTGAAGCCGATCGAATTGACGCCTGGCAGTCCCCGCGCCACGACGTACGCGGGCCCGGAGGGCGTCTTCCCATAGACCACGCCTTCGACCAGCGAAGTCCAGACCAGAAGGCCTCCCGGCCCGATCGCCAGGTCGTCCGCTCCGCCCTTGGGAGGCGGGACGACCAGCGTCAGCTCGCCGGTGACCGTGTCGATCCGCCAGAGCGAGAAGCCGACGACGTCACCGATCAGCACGTGGCGCCCGTCCACAAACTTCATGCCGTGAAGCCCGTGGCTCACGCTGGGCGCCACCAGAACCTTTTGAAGCCATCCTTCGGCCGGTTCGGCCGACGCCGCGCCATGGAACGCCACCATCGCCGCCAAAGCCGCGGCCACGACGGACCCGGGCCGGCGACCCAGCGTTGCCAGCCCGCGCGCTCGCCCATCCAGGGCGTGCTCGTCCATGCCGGCCGCATGGCCGCTTCGATGTCGCCGGCGCCTTGAAGGGATCACATCTTGTACTTCAGCGAGAACATGAACTGTCGGGGCGGAAGCACCAGGTAGCCGCCCAGCGAGGAGGCTCCGCTGACGAACGACACGTCGTCGGTGACGTTCTTGGCGGCGAAGCGGATCTCCCAGTGCGGCGAGGGGGTGAAGGCCACGTAGAGGTTCAAGCGGTTGTACGCGTTCACGTAGGAGAGGTTGTCCGCGTCCGTCAGATACTTTCCCGACAGATAGACATCCCCGCCGAGGCTGATCCGCGCGTCCTCGCTGCGGAAGCGGACCGGAATGTCGTAGTTGGCGGTGAGCGTCAGAGTATAGGGCGCCAGGATCGGCGGCACGGTTCGCCCGAAGGTGGTGATCGCGGTGGCGGCCGCGGTTCCCGGCGCAAGGCGCGTGTAGTGTCCGTCCAGGAACGACCCGTTCAGCCCGAGCAGCAGATTCTTCGTCGGGCGCGCGGAAAGGTCGATCTCCTCGCCGACCACCTGCTCGCGACCCGCGTTCTGCACCGGGAAGCTGATCGTCCCGTCCGGGGCCACGACGGGGGCGCCGAGCTGGAGGCCGTCGACGTCCTGCAGGAAGACGGCGAAGTCGGCTCGAACCCGATGGTCGAGGAGGTCGGCCTTGGCGCCGATCTCGTAGGACCAGTCCGTTTCGGGGCCGTAGGGCGAGAGCGCCTGGTCGAGATTGGCGACGTTGATGGCGTTGTAGCCGCCCGCTTTGAAGCCCCGCGTGGCGGAGGCGTAGATCATCCCGCTGTCGAGATAGCCCATGGAAGGCAGCTTATAGCTCAGCTCTCCCTTGGGCGTGGCGGCCCTGTACGTGTTGTGGAGCTGAACCGGACCCGCGCTGGGGACGACGATCCCGGCCAGCGAGGTCGAGAAGTGCTTGTCGTCTTCCAGCAGCCTCAGGCCGAGCGTCGCCGTCAGCGACCGGGTGACGTCGTACTCCGCCTGGCCGTAGGCGGCGTAGCTGTCGGTGCGCTCACCCGTGAAGGTCTCCGACAGCGGTATGCCGATGAGCCACCCGAGGTTCTGCTTGCCGTCGTCGTGCAGGTAGAAGAGCCCCGCGAGGTAGCGCAGGCTGCCGTTGAAGGCGCGCCCCTGCACCTGGAACTCCTGGGTGAACTGCTCCCTCGTCAGGGTCCCGCCCAGGATGAAGGATCCGGATCCGGACAGGTCGTCCGTCAGATCGTCGGTCGTGCGGACGTACGCCGATATCGACCGCAGCGTGACGTCCGGCAGCGAATAGGCGACGTTGATCCCGCTGATCAGTTGCGTCGCCAGTCCGTAGGGATTCGCCTTGACGGGACCGAAGACGAAGGGATTGACGGGCGTCGCGTTCTTGTACGGCCCGCCCGCGCTGTAGATCAGGCTGTCCAGGTTGAACTGGCCATCCGGAAGGAAGTTCGGAACGGCGGGGATCTGCGGCTGCCCCTGGTTGTGATCTCGGCTGTAGAAGACGTTGGCCACCACATCCAGTCTCGGAACGGCGTAGTAGTGGAGCTTGCCGTGCAGGGCATAGTTGTCCTGGCCACCCGTGCGGCGTCCCGTCGCCACATCGTCGATGTACCCGTCCGTTCCATCGACGCTTCCCGAGATGGAAGCCGAGAGTCCAGGGGCGATGGGCGTTCCGGCGGTGAAGGACCCGATGTAGGAGCCGTAGTCGCCGTACCCCGCCCCCGCCTCGAACCACCCATTGTCGCCGGGCGTGCGGGTCGTGAACTTGATCGCGCCGGTCAGCGTGTTGCGGCCGTAGAGCGTGCCCTGCGGTCCGCGAAGAACTTCGACCTGCTGAATATCGGCGAGGCTCGCGTTGTTCGCGATCAGGCTCGAGATGTAGATGTCGTCTATGTAGATGCCGACAGGCGACTCTGTCGGAAGCGATCCCCCGTTCTGCTCGACCGCGCCCCGCATGGCGGGTTGAAGGTCGGTGGGGCCGGTGACGTTGGTGGTGAGCCGCAAGGCGGGGACGGCGGCTTGCAGGTCCTGGGTGTCACTGATCTGCTGGTTCGCCAGCGCCGAGGCGTCCAGCGCGCTGACGGCGATCGGGACGTTCTGGAGGTTCTCCGAACGCCGCTGCGCGGTGACGACGATCTCCGACAGCCCCGTCGCCGTCGGGGAAGCGGCGGCGTTCGTCGTCGCCGGGGGCGCGGCGGGGTTCTGCAGGACCGGGGAGCCCGCCGCGGGCGCCTGGGCCAGACTCACGGACGTCCAGAAGCAGGCCCCAAGAGTTGTGGCGCCCCAAAGGATCGCACGCGCGCTCACGCCGGCGCTCGCGCTCGACGTCGATGAAATCACCTCCCTAGGAAACGTGCGGATCGACATCCAAATTCCCCACCCTCATCGAAGCAATACGTGACCGGCCGAGTTCGAGCCCGGACGTGTCCTTCCGTACTGTCTTGCGGGATGATGGGATCATGCTCATCAGGAGGCGTCGAACCAAACACGGTGCCCCTTCAACAAATCCCATGGATGGAATGCTCTCCATCGTTCGGCCGGCGCCCAGAGGTTGAAGATCGAAGTGAGCGCGTTTGTCCGGCTCGGGCGTCGCGCCTTTCGGTCGACGGCCGGGCTTCTTGCGGCATGCGCCGAAAGCGGCTCGAAAGTCCGCGCCCCTTCGATCCGCAAGCCGCGCCCGCTCTGGCGTTAATGGAGCCCGGCTCAAGCCTCGAGGTCGGACCCGACGGCGATCACCACCCGCCCCATCAGTTGGCGGTTCTCGAGTTCCTGGTGCAGGACGGCGACGTCGGCGAGCGGCCGCTCCATCGAAATGGGAGCCCGCAAGCGCCCATCGACGAGGTCCTGGACGATCCGCCTCTCGGCTTCCGGTCCCCGGAGCGCCTCCACCTGCCTCAGCGACATGCCTCCAACGCTGAAGCTCTTGTTGATGAGCATCTCGGTCGGCGCGGGGCTGGGGTAGGCGCCCGCGCTGGCGCCGAAGAACACGATCCGTCCCAAGGGCGCGATCAGGTCGAAGTTCCGGGCCGCCTGCGCCCCGCCGTTTCCGTCCAGGATGACGTCGAACGGCCGACCGGAGTTCCTCTCGAGCGCTCTCTGCTCCCAGCCCGCCTGGCGGTAGTCGACGATGCCGACGCCGAAGGTCTCTCCGAACCGCGCCTTGGCTTCGCCGCCGGCGAGACCGACCACCCTGGCGCCGGCGTTGCGGGCGAGCTGCGCGGCCATGATCCCGACCGCTCCTGCGGCGGAATGGATGAGAACGCTCTCCCCCGCTTGCAGCCGCGCGACCGAGTTGAGCGCGTGCCAGGCCGTCAGGCTGCACCCGCGGTAGGCGCAGCCCGTCCGCAGGTCCATCCGGTCGTCGAGCTCGATCAGGCCCCGGGTCGAGGTGACCGAGTACTCGGCGTAGCCCCCGAACGACAACCGCGAGAGCACCCGGCGGCCGAGCCATGCCTCGTCGACGTCCTGCCCCACCGCATCCACCAGGCCCGTATGCTCGGCTCCCGGAACGAAGGGGTAGTCGACCGGCATCCAGGCCAGGCGCTCACGCCGCAACATCGCGTCGACGGGGTTCAGGCCGACGAACGCCACCTTGATCCGGACGCCGCCCCGGCCGGGCTCCGGTATCGGCAAGCGTCTCGTCACGAGAGCGGAGGGCGGACCCGGCGCCTCGACCACGACGGCGGTCATCTCAGGCATGCGCGTCTCCGCAAAGCCAGATCAACGGCCCGCCGGGCGCGCGCAGGAGAGCACCCGACGCGCCAAGCCCGGGAAGGTCCAGGTCGACGACGCCGGACAGATCCTCCGCCCCGGCCCGGACGGCCCCTTCCACGTTGAGCCCTATCGCTCGGGACGGAAAGCCCATGGCGAAGTAGCCGATGTTGCCGGCGTGGGCGCGGCCGATCCGGTCGGGAACGTCGTAGTTCAGGGGCTCGTTCAGAGAGACCTTTCCGAAGAAATGCTGTCCCTCCAGGAACACGGTCCTGGATTTCGCCGCCGTGGGTCGACACAGAAAGTGGTTCGTCTCCGGGCGTCCAAGGACCTCGTCCAGTACGACCGATAGGCGGAAGGCGTGCTGGAAGAACGACATCGCCGGCTCGACGGAGCGAACGCAGCAGGCGGTCGTCGCGACCGGGCTGAATCCCGCGGCGGTGGAGCCGAACGCCGCCGCCGCGGCTCGAATCCTGCCGGTGAAGGTGGTTTCGGGACCCAGCGGCTGGACGAGGTTGATCGACACCCCGTCAGGACCGTCGAACAGCACCTCGACCGCTGAGCCCGCATCCCCCACCGGATACTCCACGGGCTCGCTCCAGAGACGGAAGCCGCGGGCCCGCAGGTCCGACGCCGTCCGCCGCAGATCCGCGACGTAGAAGTTGATGTTCCACAGCCCCCGGGTGGTCCGGTCCTGAGGATTCCGGATGCGCTCGGGCGCCTGGCCCGGGCACTGCAGGAGCAGAACCTGGCCGACCGGCAGTCCGCACGCCCGCATCAACGTCCATCGAACGGAGGGCCCGGCCTCGACCCCCAGGAAGGCGCGAAGACGCTCGGAGCGCCCTTCGGCCGCCACGTCGAAGCCGATCACGTCCCGATAGAAGGCGATGGAGGCGTCGAGGTCCTCCGCGGCGATACAGGCGAAGCCCAGCGCTCCCATCTCGTCGATCCCGCAGCGGCGGCTCGCAGAGGCGGCCGACGGCAGGCTCGTGCACGGCGGGAAGTCCGGCAATCAGTTTACGGCCGAGGATGCACAGATCACGGTTGTGGATCGGCGGCGCGGGGCATCGACAAATCCGTTCTGTCGATACGCTCGCCTTACGCGTTGGATCACCCCGGCGAAAACGAGATCGTGAGGGACGCAGACGGGCGACCAATCTCATGAAGCACAAGACGGTTCGCGGCAAGATCGTCGCCATGACCGAGCGCGACGGCCAGCCGTTCGAGCGAGGGCGGGAGTGGTTCTCCATCACCCATCACGAAGACGGGCAGCGCACGATCCGGGCCCAGTGCGAGCTCGACGACCGGGAGCTTCTGCGAGAGGTGGTCTACACCGTCCGGCCGGATCTGACGCCGGCCGACTGCTTCATTCGGCTGCACAAGAGCGGGAAGTTCCTGGGCAGCGGGTGGATCCGGTTTGAAGAGGATTTCGCGGAATGCGAAGTCTACAACGCCCGCATGGGCCGGGTGAGCCAGACCTATCCCTTGAGCTCGAGAGCCAAGGGCTTCGGCAACCACCCCGTGACGTGCGACGCGCTGCTTCTCTCCATCTTCGACCACGGTCGCGCCGAGCGCGTGCAGCCGGCCCATGGCGTCCTGATGTCCTCGCTCGAGCACGATGGAAGCTCGGGTCCGATGCTCAGCGGCATCGAGTTCGGGATCGAATACCTGGGCCGGGAAACCATCCAGACGAGGGTGGGGGAATTCGAGACCGACCACTACCGCTTCATCCTGGACGGCAGCTTCCCCGACGCGCACCCGGTGGAAGAACTCTGGGTCATCCCGGAGACGTACATGTTCGTGAAAGTGACGGTGGGCGGCTACATCAACACCAGCTTCGAGCTTGTGGAGCTGGAGGACGTGCCGCAACGATCCTGATCCAGGACGCCTCAGGTGAGCTTCACGCAATTCCGGGACCTGTGGTCAGCGGCGAACGCATCCGCCGACCACGCCTTCGTCGAGCGCTGCTGGACCGCGGACGGGACGTTCGTTCCGTCCGACGGCCCGGTGATCGTCGAGGGGTCCGCCGCGATCGCTCGGTGGATGCTCCTTCGGCGCGGAGGTCGGCCGTTCAGGCTGGCGCTCACCGAGCTGTGCAGTTGGCGTTGCGACGACACCTTCGTCGTCGCGGCGACGCAGACCACCGTGGTCGACCCGGAGGGCCCCGCCGCCGGTCGGGTCGTCACCCTTCTGGCCGCACTCGCGCTGGGGGAGGGGTCGAGGCTTCGCCACGTCGCCGAGGCCGCCCCCGCGGTGCTCCCCCAGATCATCGCGGCCTACAAGGCTCAAGCCCGGCAGCTCTTCCCGTGACGGACCCTGCGGTCGCCGCGGGCGATCTGACGCAGCTCGTGGAAACGTACGTCGGCCTCTCCAAGGGCATGCGCTTCGAGGAGAAGAGAGCCTTCTGGGACGCCGAGGAGGCCAGGCCGCTGCTCAAGCCCGAGGAGTCTCCCACCGCCTTGATCGGCTGGCCCGCCATCACGGACTATTGGACCCAAACCCGTCGCAGCCTCAGGAACCTGGAGTCGAGGTGCTGGGACGTTTCGGCGGTGCAGCTTGAGCGGGACCTCGCGCTCGTCATCTACAAGCTGGCTTGGCGGGCCGAGGTCGACGGGCCGTTCCTGTCCGGCGCTCCCCTCGGAGCCCTGGTGAGAGTGAGCGCCTTCCTGCGGTTCAGAGGCGGGGCCTGGAAGTTCTTCGCCTATGTCGAAGGACATCTGGACGCCGTCGCCTTCGCCGCCGCCATGGACGGGACCGAAGCCTAGCGGCGGTCTCGCCCGACGGCCGTCACCCGAGGGCGGAAGGCTCGGCAAGCTCGACCTCCTTCGTCGCCGGCTCTGCACGGTATTCCTTGGAAAGGGCGCGGGTCGCCCGTTCAAAGCATGAGATGATCGCCGACGAGGCCGGCTGCAGCGCGTGCCGCTCCAGGTGGGTGACGAACGCCTGCACCGATCGTGTCGGCAGGCCGATGTCCCGCACGACGATCAGGCCCGCCTCCACCTCGGTGCGGACCGACTCCAGGCCGAGCAGGCTGATGAAGTCGGACCGCATGATCAGCGCCTTCGCCAGGTCCAGGCAGTCGGTCCGCACCACGTAGCGGGGGCCTTCCCCTCCGGCGTTGCGGATGAGGGAAAACACGTCCTCCCAGGGCTTGGTGAAGCCGTCGGGGATGCACCAACGATGCTGCCCGAGCCCGGCGATGTCGATGCGTCCCGAGGACAGCGGGTGACCCGGCTTCATCGAGACGATGTTGAGGGCGTGCTGGTATGCGCAGTTCAGAGGGCGGTGCTCCAGACCGCTTTCCGGGTCCGGACTTGCGAGAGGAGAGGTGAAGGCGAGCTCGATCTTTCCCGCGGTGAGCAGCTCGAACAACTGTTTGGAAGTCCCGACCGTCACCGACACCCGTATCCGGGGCCGCGCCTTAGCGAAGAGCAGCACGGCGTCGGGCGCGACATCCGCGGCGAAGTTCGGCGTGATGCCGATCCTGAGCTGCCCGTCGACCCCGCCCTTGAAGGCCATGAGCTCGGCCGCCGCAAAGTCGAGTTCTCCACACGCCATCCGCGCGCGCTTCTCGAACAGGCGCCCCATCGGCGTCAGCTCGGCGCCGAACCTTCCGCGCTCGAACAGCTTGACCTGAAGATCAGCTTCCAGCGTCGCGACGCTGTGGCTCAGCGCCTGCTGTGAAAGGCTGACCGCCTCGGCCGCCCGGCCGAACTGCTTATGCTCGGCCACGGCGAGGAAGTGCCGGATCTGTCGCAGTTCCATGGCGCTTCTTCTCCGATCTCGGTGGATACGGAGCCGCGGAACCCTTGAGCAGGCGCAACACCCGTCGTCGCGATCAGCGTTCCATGGCGCTGTGCGTTGAGCAACCGCCCCAGGCCGCCGCCGCGCGCGAGAAGCGCCTTCACGACGCTGGAGCCGGTCTGGCCGCTCGCCCCCGGCGCCCGCGTCCGCGTGCCGCCCCCGGCCAGGTCCGCGACGGCCGCCTGACGCCCACGCGCCGTGCCTCGCCCGCCGAGGGGCGGGAGGGCGGGGATGAGTGCAAGGCTGTCCTCGTGGCGGCAGGGCGTGTTCGCGCCACGAGGACAACCTTGCACTCATCCCAGCCCTCTTGCGCCTCGGCGGGCGAGGCACGGCGCGTGGGCGTCAGCCGGCCGGCGCGGGCTTGGCCGGGGGCGGCACGCGGACACGGGCGCCGGGGGGCGAGCGGCCGGACCGGCTCCAGCGTCGTGATGGCGCTTCTCGCGCGCGGCGGCGGTCCAGGGGCGGTTGCTCAACGCACAGCGCCATGGAACGCTGATCGCGACGACGGGTGTTGCGCCTGCTCAA
>JASLDZ010000273.1 GCA_030151985.1 Caulobacteraceae bacterium
CGCCCAGCGCCACCGCGGGGCCCGTGACGGCGGACGAAGGGGACGTCGAGGTCGCCGACGCCGCGGCGAACCCCTCGCTCGCAGCCCCGCCCGCGCGCGACGCCGCGCGCGACGGGCCAGCGGCGGGAGCGGACCCGGAAATCTTCATGGCTGCACCGGCTGCGAACCCATGCGCCGACTGTCACGGATCGCGCTTGCCGGGTGGTTAACGCGACCCGGCAGCTTCTGCCGCCACCTCGCACCTCGCGACAGTCCGAAGCCTTGCCCCGCAAGGGCGGAGCGGCTGGCACGCGGCTGGCAGGGGCCCGATCGACATGCGCGCCTTCCGCCCCCTCGCCCGCCTCCTCCTCGCGCTGACGGCCGCCGCCGCCTGCGCCGGCCCCGCCGCGGCCGGCTCGCGCATCAAGGACATCGTTAGCTTCGAGGGCGTGCGCGAGAACAAGCTCGTCGGCTACGGCCTCGTGGTCGGGCTGAACGGCACGGGCGACTCCCTTCGGAACGCCCCCTTCACCAAGCAGAGCCTCTACTCGATGCTGGAGCGCCTGGGCGTGAACGCCCGCGACGCCAACATGGACACCAAGGACGTCGCCGCGGTGATGGTGACCGCCAACCTGCCCGCCTTCGCCGCGACCGGCTCGACCGTCGACATCACCGTCTCCGCCATGGGCGACGCCAAGAGCCTCCTGGGCGGCACGCTGCTGGTCACGCCCCTGATGGGGGCCGACGGCGAGACCTACGCGGTCGGGCAAGGCACGGTGCAGACGGGCGCCATCTCCGCGGGCGGCGCCTCCGGCTCCTCCGTCACGCGCGGGGTGCCGACCGCCGGCAAGATCGCCAACGGCGCCGAGGTGGAGCGGGAGGTGAAGTTCGACCTCGCCTCGCTGGGCTCCATGCGGCTGACGCTGAAGAACCCGGACTTCACCACCGCCACCCGCATCGCCAACGCGATCAACAACGGCCACGCGGGCGTGGCGCGGGTGGAGAACCCCACCATCGTCAGCGTCACGCCTCCCTCGGGCGCCAACCTCGTGAACTTCGTGACCGGGCTGGAGACGCTGGAGGTCGAGCCCGACGCGCCCGCCAAGGTGGTGATCGACGAGGTGAACGGCGTGATCGTCATGGGAGCCGACGTGCGCGTCTCCACCGTCGCGATCGCCCAGGGCAACCTGACCATCACGGTCGACGAGAGCCCGGTGGTGAGCCAGCCGGAGGGCTTCAGCGCCGGCCGCACCGCGGTCGTGCCCCGCTCGTCGGTCAAGGTGGACGAGGCGAAAGGCAGCAAGCTGCACCTGATCTCCGGCGCCTCGCTGCAGACGCTGGTAAAGGGACTGAACGCGCTGGGGGTCAGCCCACGCGACATGATCTCCATCCTGCAGGCCATCAAGTCCGCCGGCGCGCTGCAGGCCGACATCCAGGTGATGTGAGATGACGACCGCGCTCACCCCTTCCATCGAGCTCCTGAAGCCGGCGGTCGCCGCGCCTTCCGCGGGGGCGGGACCGCTCGACGCCGCCAAGCGCGCGCGGATCGCCAAGACCGCGCAGGACTTCGAAGCCTCCTTCACCTCCGTCATGCTGGGCCAGATGTTCGAGGGCGTGGAGACCTCCGCCCCCTTCGGCGGCGGCGAGGGGGAGAAGACCTTCCGCTCCTTCCTGACCGACGCCATGGCCAAGTCGATGACCAGGCACGGCGGCATCGGGGTGGCGGCGGTCATCGAGAAGGAGCTGCTGAAGATGCAGGGCCTCGCGCCCTCTCCCGCGGCCGCGGCCGCCGCCTACGGAGCGGCGGCATGAGCGGACTGAGCGCCTCCGGCCCCGACGACCGCGCCGACCAGCTCGCCGCCTTGACGGAACGGCTGACCGACCGCATCGCCGCCGACACGCGTGCATTCGAGGCCCACCGCCCGCAGGACGCCGCCGCAAGCCAGGCGCAGACCGCCGAGCTGGCGACCCTCTACCGACAGGAGAGCCTGCGCATCCGGCAGAACCCGGCGCTGATCAGCGCGGCCGCGCCGGAGCGCCGTCGGCGGCTGGTGCGGGCCACGGAGGCCTTTGAGGCCGTCCTGGCGCGTCACGGCCGCGTGCTGGAAGCCGCCAAGACCGTCAGCGAGGGCCTGGTGCAGGCGATCGCCGCCGAGGTCGCCGCCTCCCGCGCCCCGGCCGCCGGCTATGGGCCCTCAGCCCGCTCCACCGCCGGAGACGCGCGCGCCATCGCCTATAGCGCCCGGGCCTGACTGCGGCCCGGGAGCCTTACCGGCTTTTCACTGGACCCCGCTCGAAGCCCTCGCCACCCTTGGACGTCGAGGCTGGAGGGGTACGAGATGAGGCGGGTTGGACTTGCGGGTGCGGGCGTCGTCGCCATCGCCGTGGCGCTGGGCGCCTGCCACCCCGCCAAGCTCGGCCAGGGACGCAACCGCGGCGACCGGCCGGTGACCGTGGCGGACCGCCTGGACTGCCCTGAGGAACAGGGCTCGCTGAAGCGCACCATCCAGGCGCCCGACGGCCGTAGCTGCATCTACGTGGGCGACGACGGCGAGCAGGTCACGCTGTCCTACCTGGCGCTGGACGGGAAGACGCCGGAGGCCGCGCTGGCGCCCATGGAGGCGAGCTTCCACGCCCTCGTCCCCCGGGCCGACACGAGCGATCAGGAGAGCTCGGTCACGACCGCGCTGCCGAACGGGCTGAACGTCACGACCTCGACCTCCAGGACTTCGGATGACGGCGAGGACGACGGCAATCGCGCTGCGCCCGCCGTGAAGGACGACGCCGGGAGCGCGCCCGGCAAGCGCGACCATGTCGCGATCAACCTGCCCGGCCTGCACATCGACGCGGGCGACGACGGGGCGAAGGTCCACGCCTTCGGCCAGAACATCGTCGCCGACGACAAGGGCGCGACGGTCAACGGCGCCTTCAACGGGGTGAAGACCTCCATCGAGGCGAACGACGGCGGGGCCGAGATCCGCTCGGGATTCGTGGGACGCCAGGCGGTGGACCTGACCTACATCGTCGCCTCGGACGCGCCAGGACCCAGCGGCGCCCACGCGGCGGCCTATGTGGCGCGGGGGCCGGTGGGCGGGCCGCTGGTGGTCGCCTCCGGCTCGCTGAAGGAAGGCGACCGGCACGTCGGCAAGGATCGCTTCGACGACCTGCGCGAGCTGGTCGACCGCAACGTGAGGCGCGCTCCGCGCTGACGCGCGGGCGTTGATCTTCGCGGCGCGGCGCGCTTTGTGCGGGCTCCAGCCGCAGGGAGCCCGCCGCTTGGCCAAGCCGTCCAGCCGTCCCGCGCACAAGGCCGCCTCGGGCGCCTGGCAGAGGATGCTGTCGGGTCGCCGGCTGAACCTGCTCGACCCCTCCCCACTGGACGTCGAGATCGAGGACATCGCGCACGGCCTAGCCCGCGTGGCGCGCTGGAACGGGCAGACGCTCGGCGAGCACGCCTTCTCCGTCGCCCAGCACTCGCTGGTGGTGGAGGACGCGGCGGCCTGGCTCTCGCCCGGGCTCCAGCCGCGCTGGCGGTTGGCCGCGCTGCTGCACGACGCGGCCGAGTACGTGATCGGCGACATGATCTCGCCGTTCAAGGCGGCGCTTGGATACGACTACAAGGCGTTCGAGGAGCGCCTGGAACACGCCGTCCACCTGCGGTTTGGGCTGCCGCCACGCACGCCCCCCGAGATCAAGGCGCTGATCAAGGCGGCCGACCGGGTCTCCGCCTGGTTCGAGGCGACGCGGCTGGCGGGGTTCCACGCGGCCGAAGCGACGCCGCTGTTCGGCGCCCCGCCCCAGGGGTTCGACGTCGACGTCACGCCCCTCCCCGCGCCCGTGGCGCAGGAGCGCTATGTCGCGCGCTTCCGCATCCTGCTGGACGCGATCTCCGGCGGCGAGACCGACGCCGCCTTCGCCACCGAGTGAGCGCGGTGGGCGCCCCTCCGCCTGGCGGTTCGGGGGTGGTCGTGGGTCTGGCCGCTGTCGTGGCCGCCATGCGGGCCGGAGAGCTGGCGGTGCTGAGCGTGCGGTCGGAAGGCGTCGCGGCGCTGCCGTCCGGCGCCTTTGATCCGGAGGGGCCGCCAACCTTCGAGCTGGCGCTGCGAGGCCTGGTGGGGGCGCAGACGGGCTTCGAGCTGGGGTACGTGGAGCAGCTCTACACCTTCGGTGATCGCAGCCGCTCGGCGCCGGTGGCGGATCTGGGCGAGGCGGCGGACCCCGAGGCGCGGGTGATCTCCATCGGCTACCTGGGGCTGACACCGGCGGCGCTCGACACGCGGGCGGGGGCCTGGGCCCCCTGGACGCGCTTCTTCCCCTGGGAGGACTGGCGGCGCGGCCGCCCCGCCGCCCACGCCGCGCTGGAGGCGCGGCTGCGCGCCTGGGCCGCCGCCCGGCCCGACCGCGCAGCGGCGCCTCCAGCGCGGCGTGGGCGGCGGGGCGGCCGCGGCGCCAATCCTCCCAGGGGAAGAAGCGCGTCCAGGGGGCCCAGGCCCCCGCCCGCGTGTCGAGCGCCGCCGGCGTCAGCCCCAGATAGCCGATGGAGATCACCCGCGCCTCAGGATCCGCCGCCTCGCCCAGGTCGGCCACCGGCGCCGAGCGGCTGCGGTCACCGAAGGTGTAGAGCTGCTCCACGTACCCCAGCTCGAAGCCCGTCTGCGCCCCCACCAGGCCTCGCAGCGCCAGCTCGAAGGTCGGCGGGCCCTCCGGGTCGAAGGCGCCGGACGGCAGCGCCGCGACCCCTTCCGACCGCACGCTCAGCACCGCCAGCTCTCCGGCCCGCATGGCGGCCACGACCGCGGCCAAGCCCACGACCACCCCCGAACCGCCGGGCGGAGGGGCGCCCATCGCGCTCACTCGGTGGCGAAGGCGGCGTCGGTCTCGCCGCCGGAGATCGCGTCCAGCAGGATGCGGAAGCGCGCGACATAGCGCTCCTGCGCCACGGGCGCGGGCAGGGGCGTGACGTCGACGTCGAACCCTTCCGGCGGAGCGCCGAACAGCGGCGTCGCTTCGGCCGCGTGGAACCCCGCCAGCCGCGTCGCCTCGAACCAGGCGGAGACCCGGTCGGCCGCCTTGATCAGCGCCTTGATCTCGGGGGGCGTGCGTGGCG
>JASLDZ010000313.1 GCA_030151985.1 Caulobacteraceae bacterium
GGGGCTCTTGGCGTTCAAGGACGCCGACCTCGACACCCGCAACCGCATCGCGCGGCTCCTGTTCGACGCCTGGTGGCGGCCGATGACCACCATGGGTGTGATCCACGGCGATCCGCACCTGGGCAACTACTCCTTGGCCGAGGGGGCGGAGCGGCTGAACCTCCTCGACTTCGGCTGCATCCGCATCTTCCCGCCGCGGTTCGTGGCGGGCGTGGTGCGGCTCTACCGGGCGCTCTCGCACGACGACCGCGAGGGACAGTTCGAGGCCTACCGCTCCTGGGGCTTCGCCGACCTGTCGGACGAGCTGGTGGACGTGCTGAACCTCTGGGCCAAGTTCATCTACGGCCCGCTGCTCGACGACCGGGTGCGCACCGTCGCGGACGGAATCGCACCCGGCGAATACGGCCGCCGCGAAGCCTTCCGCGTGCGCCAGGCGCTGAAAGCCCGCGCCGCGACGACCGGAACGCCCGTGACCATCCCGCGCGAATTCGTCTTCATGGACCGCGCCGCCATCGGCCTGGGCGCCGCCTTCCTGCACCTGGGCGCCGAGCTGAACTGGCGCGCCATGTTCGAAGCCTCGCTGAAGGGCTTCAGCGAGGAGGGCGTCTCCGCCCGCCAGGCCGAGGCGCTGGCCGCGGCGGGCCTGGTGCCGACCGGCTGACCCCACGTCACCATTGCGCGGCGGCGATGCGGGCCTAGTCTCGCACCTGCGAAGGAGCCTGCGCGATGAGCGACGACGTCACCGAGGGGGAGCGGCGGGAGGTTCCCGACGGGTACGAGATCCTCGACTGGCGCCGGGGGTTCGGCCGCCAGACCGGGCCCGTCTACCGCAAGGATTGGCCGGTCGCGCCGGGCGAGCCGCGGCGGCGCACCTTCGGCTTCCTCGTGCAGGAGCACCACACCAACGGGCTGATGAACGCCCACGGCGGCATGCTGGTGACGCTGGCGGACGTGGCCTGGGGGAACCTGGTTTCGGTGCAGCGCTCGTCCTTCTGGGTGACGGTGCGGCTGACGTGCGACTTCCTCTCCTCGGCTAAGCTGGGCGAATGGGTCGAGGCGGGAAGCGAGCTCCTGTCCGAGGTCGACGACCTCTACACCGTGCGCGGCCGCGTGTGGTGCGGGGAGCGGACGCTGATCTCGGGCACGGGCGTGTTCAAGGCGCTTGGGCCCCGCGAGCCCCGGCCGGGCGAGCGGGCTTTCGCCGCCAAGGTCCCCGCATGAGCGCCGACGCCGGCGACCTCGCCTCGCGCGAGGCCGATCCCGTGGAGCGCCGCGGCTTCGCCCAGCCCGCGGCCGAGGAGCGCGACCCCTCCCTGGTCTCGCCCCTGTCGAGGTTCGACGGCGAGCGGCCCCCCGCCCCCGCCTGGTTCGACGCCGCGGTCGCCCAGGCGCCCGAGCGGACCTTCACCGAGGTCGAGGGCTGCTCGATCGAGACGCTGGCCTGGGGCGACCGGGGAAAGCCGGGCCTCCTGTTCCTGCACGGCAACGGCGCGCACGCCGACTGGTGGAGCTTCATCGCGCCCTACTTCGCCGACACCCACCGCTGCGCCGCGATCTCGTGGTCGGGCATGGGCCGGTCGGGCTGGCGGGAGCGTTACACCTTCGACCTCCTGATGCAGGAGGCGCTGCAGGGCGCGCAGGCGGCCGGATTGTTCGAGGCCGGTCCGCCGGACGTGGCCGCCCACTCCTTCGGCGGGTCGATCGGCACGGTGCTGGCGGCCCACGCGGGCGAGCGGCTGCGCTCGATGACCATCCTGGACGCGGGGGTGCGGCCGCCCGAGAAGCGCTGGCGCGGGCCGCCCCGGCGCGAGAGCGGCCACCGGATCTATCCGAGCCTTCCCGCCGCCCTCGCTCGCTTCCGCCTCATGCCGCCGCAGCGGTGCGAGAACCTGTTCCTGCTGGACCACATCGCGCGCGCCTCGCTGCACGAGGTGGAGGGCGGGTGGACGTGGCGGTTCGACCCCTTCTTCTGGCAGAAGTTCGACGGTGCGGGGCGCATGGAGCAGGAGGCGGAGCTGAGCGCCGCCCGCTGTCCCATCGCCTTCGCCTGGGGCGACCGCTCCAAGCTGATGCAGGCCGAGGTGGTGGACTACACCCGCCTGCATGCCCCCAGGGGCTCGCCGATGTTGGCCATCCCCGAGGCCGAGCACCACGTCATGCTCGACCAACCGCTGGCGACGGTGGCGACGCTGCGGGGACTGCTCGCGGGCTGGCCGGGGTAGGACTGCGGCCACTTCACTCCCCTCCCGTCTCCCCCGGACTTGATCCGGGGGTCGGGCGCCGGTCGTGCCGCGACCGCTGACGCGGGCGTCAGACCGCGCGGCTCCGACGGCTCGGCCCCCGGGTCAAGCCCGGGGGAGACGGGGAGTTGAGGATCTGGTCAGGCCGCGACCAGGTTCTTCTCGACCGCGGCCTGCTTCATGGCCTTCTGCAGCTTCTCGAACGCCCGCACCTCGATCTGGCGCACGCGCTCGCGGGAGACGCCGTACTCGCCGGCCAGCTCCTCCAGCGTGGTCGGGTCGTCCTTCAGGCGGCGCATGGTCAGGATGTGGCGCTCGCGCTCCGTCAGGTCCTTCATCGCGTCGCCGAGGAGGCCCATGCGCTGGGAGTACTCCTCGGTCTCGGCGACCTGGGTCTCGGCGTTGACCGCGTTGTCGTCGGCCAGCCAGTCCTGCCACTCGCTCTCGCTGTCGCTCCGCAGAGGGCTGTTCAGCGAGGAGTCCGGGCCCGACAGGCGCCGGTTCATGCTGATCACGTCGTCCTTGGTGACGCCGAGCTTGGTGGCGATGTGGTCCACCGCCTCGTGGCGCAGGTCGCCCTCCTCAAAAGCCGAAATCTCCGCCTTCGCCTTGCGCAGGTTGAAGAACAGCTTCTTCTGGTTGGCGGTGGTGCCCATCTTCACGAGCGACCACGTCCGCAGGATGTATTCCTGGATCGAGGCGCGGATCCACCACATGGCGTAGGTCGCCAGGCGGAAGCCCTTCTCGGGCTCGAACTTCTTCACCGCCTGCATCAGGCCGACGTTGCCTTCGGAGATCACCTCCCCGATCGGCAGGCCGTAGCCGCGGTAGCCCATGGCGATCTTGGCCACGAGCCTGAGGTGGCTGGTGACGAGACGGTGGGCGGCGGCGGGGTCCTCATGCTCGCGCCAGCGCTTGGCGAGCATGTACTCCTCGTCCTTGGTGAGCATCGGAAACTTGCGGATCTCGGTGAGGTAGCGGGAGAGCCCGCCCTCGGGAGAGACCATCGCGAGCGCATTTACGGCCATACTGTCTTGC
>JASLDZ010000320.1 GCA_030151985.1 Caulobacteraceae bacterium
GGGCGCACGGGGCGGCGCGGCGGCCTGGGTCCCGCTCGCCAGCGCCCGGTCGAAGAAGGCCCGCTGAGCCGCCGCGATCGCCTGCGCCCGCGCGGCCGGCAGCGGGCGCGCGGGGTCGCCGGCGGGGAGCGACGGAGGGACAAGTCGGACGTCGGCCATGGATCATGGTTAACACAGCCGCCGCGCGCGGGCGACGGGTCAGCGGGGCCGGCGGTCGATCGCCTCCAGCAGCCGCTCGGCGTCGTCCGGCGAGAGCGCGCCGGCGTGCTTGGCGCGGACCACGCCCTGCGCGTCCACCGCGAAGGTCTCCGGCACGCCGGAGATGCCGAGGTCCACCCCCCCCCGTCCGTCGGGGTCGAGCAGCACCCGCGCGAAGGGGTCGCCCTGACGGCTGAGGAAGCCGCGGGTGGCGGCCGGATCGTCCTTGTAGGCCACGCCCACCATCCGCACACCCGACGCCTTCAGCGCCATCAGCGCGGGCGCCTCCTCCGCGCAGGGCGCGCACCAGGAGGCGAAGACGTTGACGAGCACGGGCCCCTTCGCGGCCTGCGCCAGGGGGCTCGGCGCGCCGTCCGCCAGGCCGGCCAGGGGGGTCGCGGGAAGCGGCTTACCGACCAGGGCGGCGGGGTTCACCCGCGGGTCGTGCTTCAAGCCGTAACCGAGGAACAGCGCGGCCAGCCCCGCCAGCACCGCCAGCGGCGCGACCGCGACCCAGCGCCTCACGCCCGCCTCACCGGGGCGAGCGGCGCGCGGCGGCCCGGTCCGCCCGCCGCTTCCAGCGAAAGCTCGCGACAAGGCTCCAGACCGTCAGCGTCGCGAGGCCCGCCCCGGTCACCGCGTAGGCGGCCACGACGTAGCCGGCGAAGCGTCCCGTCGCGATCAGCGCGGCCGGGTTCATACCGCCTGCTCCGCCGCGAGCGCCCGGCGCTTCCAGACCTCCGCGCGGATGCGCGCCAGCCACAGCGCGCCGAACAGCAGGAGGTAGCCGCCGATCATCGCCAGCAGCGGCGCGAGATACACGCTGGCGAGCTTCGGACCGCCCTTGGCCAGCAGGGTCTCGCCCTGGTGCAGGCTGTGCCACCACACCACCGAGAAGTGGATCACCGGGAGCATCACCAGCCCCACCAGCGCCAGGATCGCCGCCATGCGAGCGCCCACGGCCTCGTCCTCGAACGCGGCGTGCAGCGCCATGTAGGCGAGGTAGATCAGGAACAGGATCAGGAACGACGTCAGCCGCGCGTCCCACACCCACCACGTCCCCCACTCCGGCCGGCCCCAGATCGAGCCGGTGATCAGGCCCAGGAGGGTGAAGCCCGCGCCCAGGGGCGCGGCGGCCTTGGCGGCGGCGTCGGCGAGGGCGTGGCGGAACACCAGGCCGAAGAAGCTCGCCCCCCCCAGCGCCAGGTACGCCGCCATGCCCGCGAACACCGCCGGCACGTGCACGAACATGATCTTGACCGTCTCGTGCTGCTGGTAGTCCGGCGGCGCGGAGAGGCCCAGCGTCAGCCCCACGCCCAGGAGCACGGCGGCCGCGATCCCCAGCAGCGGCGCGAGCCAGGCGGACAGCGCCATGAACCGCGCGGGATTGGCGAACCACATGGCCCGCGCTTAGCCCCCGCCGCGCCGCCCCGCAAGCGAGCGCCGTCGCCTTGCAGGAGCGGCCCCGAGCGACCATCTGAGACCCGTCGAAGTCCGTCGCCGATCAGGGGCGGCCTCCGGCGCCCTCAGTCGCTTCCTGCGAGGACTGACCCAAGATGACCACGCGCACGCTCGTGTTCGACAGCCCGTTCCTGCTCGGCTTCGAGCACACCCGCGCCCTGGCCGAGCGCGTGGCCAAGGCGGCGTCGGACGCCTATCCCCCCTACAACGTCGAGCAGCTGGACGACGGCGGCGTGCGCATCACGCTGGCGGTCGCCGGCTTCAAACCCGACGAACTGACCGTCTCGGTGGAGGCGGGCCGGCTGGACATCGCCGGGCGGCGCGAGGCCAAGGCCGACGGGGCCGACCCCGCCTTCCTGCACCGGGGCATCGCCGCCCGCGGCTTCCAGCGCGCCTTCGTGCTGGCGGACGGCATGGAGGTGTCCGAAGCCCTCCTGGAGCACGGCCTGCTCCACATCACCGTGCTGCGTCCCGAGCCCGAGAAGCTCGTGCGCCGCATCCCCATCCGCACGGCAGGCTGAAACCGGCGGCCCGTTCGGACGTATCCCCTATGAGAAAGGAGACGGTCATGCAGACGTCTTCCATCACGCCCAACGATTTCATCGCCCTCGGCGGCCCGAACCTCGTCTACGTGCGCGAGGTGAGCGCCAGCGAGATCCTGGCCGAGGCGCCGATCGAGGTGCGCCAGACCATCGCGCTCTCGCCCGAGCAGACGCTCTACGCCGTGCACCGCGGCGACGGGGAGCGGCTGGCGGTGCTGGCCGACCGCGACAGCGCCTTCGCCGCGGCCCTCGCCCACGAACTGGCGCCCGTCAGCGTCCACTGAGGCGCGGTTCCGACCGCTCCGCTTAAGGGGACGGCAAGGCGGCGGGCGTACGCCACCCTCCATGCGCCACGCCCTCGCCATCCTCGTGTTCGCCGGCCTGGTGGCGGCGGCCGGCGTGTGGTCGCCCGCCGCGGCGCAGACGGCGGTTCGGGCGCGGGCGCGACCGCAGGCGCCCGCCGCCGACCCGCCGCCCGTTTCGACGCCCGCACCCGTCCTCTCCACGCCGGCGCGGCTGACATTGACCGGATTACCCCGACGGTTCGACGCGGCGCCCGCCTGCCGCGCCCGCTGCACCGCCGCCCGGGCGAGTTGCGAAGCCTTCGACGACAGTTGTGCGCCGCAATGGAACGCCTGTCTGAACCGCTGCACCGCAGCATAGCGGCTTCAGGCGGCGGTCGGGCCGCTCTTAACAAGCGGGCAAATCAGAGTATCCTCCCGGCAACAACTACATAGTCGTCTGGGAGGCGTGAGTTATGAAGTTGTCTGCGATCGGCGGCGCCCTGGCCGTCATGAGCGTGCTTGCCACGGCTGCGGCGGCTTCGGCGGCGGCCCCCAACTGCATCGCCACCTGCAACACCGCCAACGCCCAGTGCCGACAGGCGGGCAAGAACGACTCCACCTGCCTCTACGCCTGGCACCAGTGCAAGGTCGGGTGCACGACGCCGGCGACGCCGGCCGCCTCGACCAAGCTGCAGGTCTCGCGCCCGGCGGCGAACACCGTGGTGATCAAGGCCGCCACGCCCGCCGCCCGCCACTGAGCGTCGTCGCGCCTGGCGACTTGCCCCACGGCCCGCCATGGGCTGATGTCGCGGGGTGAGCGCCGCCTCGACCGTCCCCGCCCCTGCCGCCGCCGCCCCGGCGGCCGGCGGTCGGCGTGAGCGGACCAAGGCCAGCAACCGGGCGGCGATCCTCGACGCGGCGCGCGGCGCGTTCGGCGAGCTGGGCTACGGCGCCGCGTCCGTGCGCGACATCGTGCGCCGCACCGACCTCTCGGTCGGGGCCTTCTACAACTACTTCCGATCCAAGGAGGAGGTGTACGAGGCGCTCGCCGACGACGGCGCGCGGCGCTTCCGGCCGCGGCTGACGGCGCTGCGCGAGACCGCGCCCGACTTCGAGACCTACGTGCGCCGGGCCGTGCCCGCCTTCTTCCGCTTCCTGGTGGAGGAGGAGGAAGCCTGGGCGGTGCGCGGCCCTCCCTCCCAGCCCCGCCCCCCCACCGTGCGCGCCGACACGCCCGAGATGCAGGCGGTGTTCGAGGAGGTGCGCGAGGAGATCGCCCAGGCGCTGCGGCTCGACGCCCCCGACGCCGCCCGGCCCGACGCCGACTACCTCGCCGGCGCCCTGATCGCCCTGGTGCGCGAGATGGGCGACCGG
>JASLDZ010000326.1 GCA_030151985.1 Caulobacteraceae bacterium
GACACCCTGGTGAAGCATCGGGTCTCGGGCGCCAGCTTTCCGACGATCCGCATCTATGAGGGCGGCGATCCCCTGCCGGACGGCTTCGACGACGAGGAGCCCTAGGCGCCTGCAGAAAAAGACCTCCGCCGGCGTCGCCGGCGGAGGTCCAGAGCGGTCGACTAGGCGGCGAGCGGTTCCGCCGCTTCGGTGTCCGGCGCCGACGGGGCGTCCGCCTCAGCGCCGTCATGCGCGTCGGCCTCTTGCGGCGGGCGGTCCCAGCTCAGCACGCCCGGCGCCCATTGCCGCTCGGCCGCCGCCTCGCCGACGAAGGCGACCAGGTCGTCCTTCTTCAGCGTCTTGGCGCGATCATCCTCGACGCCCATCTCGTCGAGCATGGTCAGCAGCTGCTTCTTGGGGTGGACCCCGAGGAAGGCCGCGTCCGGAGTCCAGTGCGCCGAGATCTCGGCGCCGCAGAGCGCGGCGATCTCAGCCGCCTCTGCCCGTGCGGCATGGCGGATCGAGGAGGTGCGGGCCTCGCGCAGGTTCAGCGCCATGGCGGTGAGCTCGGCCAGCAAGGCCATCTTCTCCCCGTGGGGCAGGGTCTCGACCCAGGTGACGGGCCGAAGCCCGGAGGCCTTGTAGGCCGCGCGCCGCGCGTCGAGCCGCCCCTTCACCTCCCCATCCAGCGCGGGCATCGCCGCCGTGGAGCCGAAGCGGTAGCGGGTCGCTGAGATCTGCAGGGCCGAGTCCTCCAACGCCCCGGACGAGTGCAGGGCCAGTTGCTTGAACAGCTGCGCCAGCAGCACCGTCAGGGCCGCACTGGGGTCGTCGGCCAGGTCGCGGATCAGGCCGCGCGTGGCGACGTCGGTGCGGACCTCGTGCAGGACGTGGCTGGCGCCTTCGGTCTCCACCTCGGCGCGCGGGACGTCAACGTCGGACCACGACCGCCCGTAGGTCGGGATCGCATCGTCGTCCTCCTCGGTCTCGTCCTCGATCTCCGGCGGCAGCTGATCGGCGGGCAGCGGAACTGAGTAGAAGGTCGCGCCCCAGCCATAGGCGCTGTCGGCGGGCGACAGCATCACCGCTCCGATCCGTTCCCGGGTCAGCGGCGCCCCGGCCACGACCGCCATGGCGCTGGCCAGCGGCGCATAGGCCGCCGGCGCGTCGTCGCTCTGCGGGTCGACGTCCTGCAGGGACGAGGCGACCTGGGTTTCGGCGTAGCGGGCCTCTTTGAGCGCGGCCTTCTGGGCTTCGCTAAGGTCGCCGTGATAGACATAGCCTAACCGATTGAAGCCCTCGGGCGCGCCGAAGGCGCTGTCCTGGCCGATATAGACGGCCAGCCCCTCGGCCTTCAGGTGGTCGACAATCGGTTGTACCCGATCGCGCCAGGCCGCCTGCAGCACGTCCGGATCGAGCAGAGCGTCCGGCAGCTCGCCGAACAGGTCGGAGGCCACCTTGCCGCCGGCGGCGACATACCGGTCCATGCCCACCAGGGTGAAGCGTGGATCCTCCACGGTCAGGCGGCCGCGCTCGACCACGCTGCGCAGCTGGTAGTCCTGGAAGTAGCCGGCCAGCGCCGTCTCGGCGATCTCGGCTTGGCGCTTCTTGTCGTCGATCCGCGCGAACAGGCGCGCCTGCTTCAGGGTTAGCTTGCCCTGACGAAGCGCCTTCAGCACCGTGGCGTGCACGCCCGACAAAGCCTCCAGGCGCTTGATCTCCAGCTCGCCGTAACCCAGCGCCTGGGAGATCGAAGTGGTGTCCATCTTGGCCTTGCGCAGCCTGCCGATGGCCACGATCACGTCGGCGATATGGACCGGGGCATGCTCGGTGTTGGGCAGAACGACGGCCGCCGCCTGCTGCGCCTTGGTCTCGGCCAGCTGGCACTCCAACACGTAGTCGTCATCCACCGCGCCCCGCTCTTTCAGGAGCAGGAGGGCCAGACGACGGCGGCGGCCGTCGAGCGCCATGAACGCCTCCTCGCCTTTACGCCCAACCCGGACGATCGGCGGGATTACCACGCCTGCGGCCAGGATAGTGTCGGCGAGCTGGGGCACGCCATCGTCGGCCGGCTCGGCGAAGCGCAGGTTCTCCTTGGCGAGACCGAGGTCGCCGAGGCGGACCTGGATGCGGGCCATAGAGACCGCGAGGGCGACGGAAACGTCGGCGTCAGCGGCCTTGGAGATGTCGGTGTCGGTCATCAGGGTCAGGCTCCTGCGCCTGGGCGAGGGCCATCCTGGCCCTGGGCGCGCCCGACCCATCCCTTCCTCTCTCCTCCCCACGCCGGCCGGGCCCGACCGCCACGGACCACTCGTTCCAGTCCCCGTAAGGCGGCGGCGGCAACGCCACGGTGGCGGTGACTCCGTCGTGGACCAGTCCGGCCCGCAGCCGTTCGGCGGAGACTTCCCCGTCCGCGCCGCGATCGGCGGCGATCAGCACCGAGCGCACGCCCGCCGGCGGCCGCCAGATCCGCAGGTTGCGGGTCGAGCCCAGCGCCCAGCCAGGCAGGCCGAACCACTCGCTGGCCGAGCGGGTGGTGAAGACCCCCTCGCCGACCAGCAGGTCCTCGCCGACCGGATCGAGCCGAATGGCGCAGCCGCCGGGCGCCGGACCAATGGTCTTGCGCACCAGGCGCAGGTCGGCGGCCCGTGCGCCCTGAGCGGTCAGGTAGGTCACCTCGATGGCCGTCAGGCTCCCATCGGCGGTCTGGATCGCCGCAAGCAGGGCCGGGCGGGCGTGGCCGCCCCGTCGATAGGCCGAGACCGGCGTCTGCCCGTTGTGGCGCAGGGCCTCTGCGCCCGGCAGGGGACCGACCAGCCCACGGCCGCGCCAGTAGCGCTCCGACGGCGTGCCCGCGATGGCCCGACCCGCCTCCCAAAGCCGCAGGGCCGCGTCGCGGCGCTCCAGCCGCGTAGCCGGCCCCGGCGCGGCGCGCGCCTCGGCGGCCGCCACCGACAGGGGCGCATTGGCGGCGTCGATCAGGTTCAGCGCGCGCAGATGGTCCAGGACCTCGCGCCAGTCGCCGCCGCCGAAGGTGTGCACCACGACCCGGTCGCCCTCGAGCAGCAGCGAGACGGAGCGGTCATGTCGGCTGTGGCCCGGGGCCGGGATGTTGGCGCGGCGGCCGCGATCGTAGAGGTCGCCGCCCAGGGTCTGGACGATGGCGTGCAGGGACATGACAAACCTCCGAACAAATCCGGTCGTCCGGTCCCTCTCTCCCCCCTTTGCCGGAAGGACGCAGTATTCTAACACAAATACTGCGCCAGAAGCCCCTTCGGGGCGTTGCGGGGTGTCCCTGCTGGAGGGGGTCGGCGTAGACAGCTTCTGGCTTGGCCGCAGGCGAGGGCACCCCCCCAAAAGATGATCCAGTCCTCGCCAATCACTGGACCACGACAAGCTCGTGGATTCGGTTTAGCTCTGCCCGATCAGTCGGGAGAACAGTTAGCGGTGGCGGGAGCCAAGAACATCGACACAATCTCGTCCGGTCCGGACGAAGCCTGGGTCCGGCGCGCCGATGGAGAGCAGGCCTTGCGGCTGCGCGCGCTCAATGGATTCCTCGCGCGCGGCGGCGCCATCACCGAAGCCCGCCTCATCGAGGGCGAAGACGGCATCTGGACCATCCGGGTCCGGCTCTCCGGCGAGAAGGGCGACTACCTCGTCAACAAATTCGATAGCGACGCGCCAAGAACCTACAAGGACGTGGGTCTCGCCATCCGCACGATCCGGGAGGACATGCGATATTCCGGCACTATTGCGCTGTCCACCGACCGGACCTACGCCGGCCCCCGCTAGGGCTCACAGTCGTTTGGCGAAGCTCGCCAAATCCGCCTGAGCGGCGGCGTCGAGCGCCGCCTCCCGGCTTGGCGGCTTTTCGGCCAAGGCCGTCTCGATCGCCGCGCGCACCAAGGTCGCGCCAACCTTGCGACCGAGCTGCAAGGTCAGGGCGTCGGACGACGCCGAGCGGGCGATCAGCCAGAGCCTGGCGTGCTCAGCCGAGGGCTCGAGCTGATCAGCCAAGAATTGCGCCAGATCGTCGACGGGGACGATCCCGCCTTGCGCCAAGGCGGCGCCCAGCTGGCTGGTGACCAGCACAATCGTAGGCATGGCCCCGTTGAACAGCTCGGCGTTCGGATCGATGCGTTGCGTCTCGAACACAGCGTCGGCGATGGCGCGCCACAGCTTAGCCCGCGCGGCCGGGGGCTGCTGGGAAACGTTCAGCGCGCTCAAGCCCCAGGAGAGGGCCGGGTAGGCCGGATTATCAAGACTGCGCTGGACGGGATAACTTAGCGCCTCCCGCACCTCGTAGGTATCCCG
>JASLDZ010000330.1 GCA_030151985.1 Caulobacteraceae bacterium
ACGGCGCCCGCCGGCTCGGAGAGCCCCGGCCCGCGGCCCTCCGCCTCGGTGTTCGGCGGCGCCGCGCCGTCGACGACATCCGCGGGGCGGCGGGCGCGGGACCGCTCGGGCCGCACCTCGGAGGATGCGCGGGCCGCCGCCGCCGCCGCGGCGCGCCGCGACTACGCCCGCGCCAGCCTCCCCGCCGCGCCGCTCTCGGGAACGGGGGAGGGGGCGTCGGCGCGTCCCCGGTTCGCCTGGCCCGTGTCGGGCGAGGTGATCTCCGGCTTCGGGCCGAAGGGGTCGGGGCTGCGCAACGACGGCGTCGACCTCGCCGCCTCGGTGGGCGATCCCGTGAAGGCGGCGGCGGCGGGCGAGGTGGTCTACGCCGGGGGCGCGATCCCGGGCTTCGGCAACCTCGTGCTGGTCAAGCACGCCGGCGGCTACGTCACGGCCTACGGCCACCTGTCGAAGATCACGGTCGCCATGCGCCAGGCCGTGCGCCAGGGCGACGTGGTGGGCGAGGCGGGGCAGAGCGGCGCCGTGCTGCGGCCCGAGGTGCACTTCGAGATCCGCTACGCCGCCACGCCCGAGGAGAACGCCAAGCCGGTGGACCCCACGCCGCTCCTGCCGCGACGGGGGTGAAGCTCCTCCTTGAGAAGGGTGCTGGCGCATTCTTTCCCTCCCCCTCGAGGGGAGGGTGGCGCGAGCGAAGCAAGCGTCGGGTGGGGAACGAGAGCGGAGCGTAGAAAGCCTCGAACGCGGCGCGGGGATCGAGGGGCGCCTACGCTCCGCTCTAAGCCCCACCCGTCTGTCGGGCTCCGCCCTCCAGCCACCCTCCCTCAAGGGGGAGGGACGGAAGAAGGGGCCGCCCTTCCTCCCCACCCGCCGCATTGCCAAACCCGGCGGCCCTGCATAGTTTCCGCCCCCTTCCGCCGCCGGCCATTTCGGGGCCGCGCCGACCTGTCTTCCGGAGCGCTCATGTTCGCCACCCCCGCCTACGCCCAGACGGCGCCGGCGTCTTCCGTTCCGGGTGCGCCCGCGGGGGCCTCCTCGCCGATGGACTTCCTGGCGGGGCCGCTGCCCCTGCTCGTGGTCATGCTGGGGCTGATGTACTTCATGCTGATCCGCCCGCAGCAGCAGCGGGCCAAGAAGCATCAAGAGATGGTCGGCGGCATCAAGCGCGGCGACACCGTGGTGCTGAACTCCGGCCTGATCGGCAAGGTCGTGCGCGTCGAGGACGCCGAACTGCAGCTCGAGATCGCCGCCGGCACGGTGGTGAAGGTCGTCCGCTCCATGGTCAGCGAGGTGCGCACCCGCGGCGAGCCCGTGGCCGCCAACGACCCGAAGCCCGTTTCCCTCGGCAAGAAGTGAGCGGGGCGCGCGCCTCATGCTGAAGCTCAGCCGCTGGAAGGTGACGCTGGTCGTCCTGGCGACCCTGTTCGGGATCGTCTTCACGGTCCCCAACCTGCTTCCGGCCTCCGTCACGGCCTCGCTGCCGGGCGCCCTGCGCCAGAAGCTGAACCTGGGGCTCGACCTGCAGGGCGGCTCCTACCTGCTGCTCGAGGTCGACACCGCCGCCCTGCAGAAGCAGAAGCTGACCAACCTCACCGAGGACGCGCGGCGGGAGCTCGGCACGCTCGGCGCGGCGTTCAGCGGGTTGGGCGTGGTCGGCGACACGGTGCAGGTGCGGATCACCGATTCGACCAAGCTCGACGCCGCCCAGGCCGCGCTCGCCAAGCTGGCCCAGCCGCTGCAGGGCGCCGTCGGCGGCCGCGACCTCCAGGTCAGCCGCGGACCCGACCAGACGCTGGTGCTGAAGCCCGCCACGGAGGCCGCCACGGCCAACGCCTCCAAGGCGGTGGACCAGACGATCGAGGTGGTGCGCAAACGGATCGACCAGCTCGGCACCCGCGAACCCACCATCCTGCGCCAGGGCACCAACCGCATCGTGGTCGAGGCCCCTGGCGAGGCGGATCCTCAGAAGCTGCTGAGCGTCATCGGCAAGACCGCCAAGCTCAGCTTCCAGATGCTGGACGACAGCGCGCCGAACGCCGTCCCCGGCGCGCCGCCGCCGCCCGGCGACATCGTACTGCCCGACGCGGCGAACCCGCAGCAGCTCTACACCCTGCAGCGCCGCGTGCTGGTCTCCGGCGAGGACCTGATCACCGCCGACCAGAGCTTCGACCAGAACGGCCAGCCGGCGGTGCACTTCCGCTTCAACAGCCGCGGCGCCCGGGTGTTCGGCCAGACGACGCTGAACAACATCGGCAAGCGCTTCGCCATCGTGCTGGACGACAAGGTGCTGTCCGCCCCCGTGATCCAGAGCGCCATCACCGGCGGAGACGGCATCATCCAGGGCAACTTCACGCTGGAGAGCGCGACCGAGCTCGGCCTCCTGCTCCGTTCGGGCGCGCTGCCGGCCCCCCTGAACGTGGAGGAGCAGCGCACGGTCTCCGCCGAGCTGGGCGCCGACGCGGTGCGCACCGGCGCGATCTCGCTGGGCATCGGGGCGGTGGCGATCATCGTCTTCATCGTCCTCGCCTACGGCCTGTTCGGGCTGTTCGCGGCGGCGGCGCTGATCGTGAACGTGTTCCTGCTGATCGCGACGCTGACCACCACCCAGGCGACGCTGACGCTGCCCGGCGTGGCGGGCCTGATCCTGACGCTGGCGGTCGCGGTCGACGCGAACGTCCTGATCTACGAACGGATGCGCGACGAGGAGCGGGCGGGGCGCACGCCGCTGCTCGCCGCCGACAACGGGTTCCGCCGCGCGCTGGTCTCGATCGTGGACGCGAACATCACGACGCTGATCTCGGCGGCGATCATGTTCCAGTTCGGCTCCGGCCCCGTGCGCGGGTTCGCCTGGACGCTGAGCGTGGGCGTGCTCACCTCGCTGTTCACGGCGATCTTCATCACCCAGGTGCTGATCGGCTGGTGGTTCAAGGCCGCCAAGCCGAAGCGGCTGCCGATCTGATGATGCGGGACGCTCATTCTTCTCCTCCCCTGCGAAGCGGGGGAGGTGGCAGGCGCAGCCTGACGGAGGGGGCCTTCCAAAGCCGCCGTCTGCGCACACGTCGCCCCCTCCGTCGGCCATTCGGCCGCCACCTCCCCCGCTCCTGCGGAGCAGGGGAGGAGAACCTTTTCTCGATCCTGGAGGCCTGCTGATGCGCTGGCCGCTCTCCCGCTACCTGCCGCACGACACCAAGTTCGACTTCGTGAAGTGGGCGCCGTTCGCCGCCATCCTGTCGGCGCTCCTGATCGTGGGTTCGATCGCCTCCTTCGCCACGCAGGGGCTGAACCTCGGCATCGACTTCACCGGCGGCACGCAGGTGGAGGTCTCCACCCCCGGACCGATCCCGCTGGGGACGCTGCGCGCCACCATGCCCAGGCTCGGCGAGAAGGACGCGCAGGTGAACGGCATCGGCGGCCCGAACTCCGCCCTGGTGCGCTTCCGGCCGCAGGGCGCCAACGCCTCGGCCGAGGTGGCGCGCGTAGTCGCGGGCCTGAAGTCGGCGGTGCCGAACCTGACCGTGAAGCCCGCCTCCACCGTGGGCGCCAAGGTCTCGGGCGAGCTGTTCCGCGCGGGCTTCCTGGCGCTGGCGGTCGCGATCGGGCTGATGCTGGTCTACATCTGGTTCCGCTTCGGCCTGCAGCAGGGCCTGGGCGCGGTGATCGGCGTGTTCCACGACGTCTTCCTGACGCTGGGAATCCTCTCGGTGCTGCAGATCGAGTTCTCGACCGAGAGCATCGTCGGGCTGCTCACCGTGATCGGCTACTCGATGAACGAGAAGGTCATCACCTTCGACCGGCTGCGCGAGAACTTGGCCAAGTACCGCCGCACGCCGCTGCGCCAGATCATCAACCTGTCCGAGAACGAGCGGCTGTCGCGCACGGTCATCACCGGCTCCACCGCGCTGCTGGCCTTGTCCGGAGCGCTGGTCATGGGCGGCCCGGCGCTGTTCCCGCTGGTGTTCACCATGGCGTTCGGGATCGTGGTCGGGACCTACTCGTCCATCTACATCGCGCTGCCGGTGGTGCTGCTGTGGGGCGTCAAGCGCGGCGAGGACGTCGTGGTCGAGAAGCCCGGCGGCAAGCCCGCCGCCGCCCGGCCGTAGAAGCGTGCGCGAGGCCCCCGCCATCGAGGGCTTCGGCGCCGGCGGCTTCCGCGTGCGGGGCGAGCGTATCGAAGGCTCGCTCCTGATCCTCGACGACCAGCCGGGGCTGTGGCCGGTGTCCGGTGTCCTGGCCGAGCTGACGCCGGCGGATTTCGCCCCGGTGCTTGGCGCGCCCGCCGGCTCTGTGGAGTTCGTGCTGCTGGGCACGGGCGAGGCGGTGCGGCCGGCCTTGCGCTCGGTGCGCGAGGCGCTGTCCGCCGCCGGGCTGGGGCTCGAGGTCATGTCCACGCCCGAGGCCATCAGGCTCTACAACCTCTTGGCCTCCGAGGGGCGGCGGATCGCGGCGGCGCTGCTGGCGGTTTAGGCCGCGATGGCGAGCGCCGCGCCCGACGACTTCGACCGCCACGTCCGCCGGGTCGCGCCCGAGCGCTGGTTGGCGTCGCGCCTGATCGCCGATCCCGCCGCGCGGCGGGAGGTGCTGGCGCTCTACGTGCTCGACGACGAGCTGGCCAAGGTCGTGCGCTCCGTCAGCCAGCCGATGCTGGGCGAGATCCGCCTGCAGTGGTGGCGTGAGGCGATGGACCGGACGGCGCGGGGCGGTCGGGCCGAGCACCCCGTCGTCGAGGCGCTGGCCTCGGCGCTCGTCGTCGGACGGCTGTCTGCCGAGGCGCTCGATCCGCTGATCGACGCCCACGCGCGGGAGCTCGAACCGGAACCCTTCACGGACGAGGCGGCGCTGGTCGCCTGGCTGGACGGCCGCTTCGGCGGGGTGATGGCGGCGGCCGCGCGGCTGCTCAGCCCCGAGGCCCGCCCGGAGCACGTCCTCCACGCCGCGCGCGCCTGGGGCTGGAGCGAGGTCCCCCGTCTGGCCGCCGCCCGCCAGGCGAGGGGCGCCGCCGTGTGGCCGCCGGGCGTCGCCGTCGATCCGGAGCCTCGCGTGCGCGCCGCGCTCGCCGCCGCCCGGCCGGAGCTGCGGGCGCTGCCCACCGCCGCCTTTCCCGCCGCGGCGTAGGCCACGGCGGGAAAG
>JASLDZ010000347.1 GCA_030151985.1 Caulobacteraceae bacterium
CGCCGCCGTCAACGGCCCGCGCTCGTTCCGTTGCTCGCTGTGCCAGCAGATTCACACCTGGACCACCGAGACCGCTTGGCTCGAGGGCGTGGGCCCCGCCGCCTTCGCCCAGCGCGCCGCCCCGCCGCCGGATCAGGCGGCGGCGGCCTCCGCGGCGCGCTGGGCGATGGCGGCGGGGCCCACGCCTTCCAGCCAGGCGGTCTCGTTGGTCCAGGTGTGGATCTGCTGGCACAGCGAGCAGCGGAACGAGCGCGGGCCGTTGACGGCGGCGAACTCGGCGGGGCGCATGCGATGGCCCGTCTGGACGACGCGGCCGATCGCCTCGCAGGTGAACAGGACGGTGGCGATCTTGGCGGGAGGCGTGTCTGACATGCCTCACCCTACGCCATTCGAGACGGCGCGGGGGATTTAATCGCCTTGCGAGAGAACCGGGGCACCAGGGAGGCTTACACGCTTTCAAGCCTTTCGACGGTGCGCCCGCGTTCGCGGCGGCCTAGATAGGGCGACCTCGAACCGGAGACCTCCCCATGTCGTTCAAGCCCGCGCTCCTCGCCGCCGCCTTCGCCCTGGCCGCCTCCGCCGCCCAGGCCCAGACGGTCAAGGACGACGCCAAGGAGGCCGGCCACCACGTCGCGCAGACCGGCCGCGCCACCGGCCACGCGGTCGCCAACGCCGGCCGCGAGGTCGGCCACGCCACCGCCGTCACCGCCCGCAAGAGCGGCCACGCCGTCGCCAAGGCGGGCCGCAAGGCCAAGCACGCGGTCGAGGGGAACAAGACCGACGCGAAGTAGGCGGCGCAGGCGGTCCCTCTCCGCGTCACGGCGAGGGACCGCGCCCTTAGAGGATCGCCTCCACGCGTTCGGCCGGGCGGCACAGCGCGGCGCCCTTGGCCGTCAGCACGATTGGGCGCTGCACCAGCGCGGGGTTCTTCACCATGGCCGCCAGCATCGCCTCCTCGTCGCCTCGCGCGATGAGGCCGGCGGTCTCGGGTTCGGTCGGCCGCAGCAGGTCGGCGGGCTTCAGCGCCAGGGCGTCGAGCAGGCGCATGAGCAAGGCGCGCGTCCAGCCGGCCTGGAGGTAGCGCACCACCTGCGGCGCGATCCCCCGGGCCTCGATCGCCGCCAGCACCTTGCGCGAGGTGACGCAGCCGGGGTTGTGGTAGATGACGACCGGCTCGACGTCGCGACCCACGCTTAAGCCGCCTCGTCCGCGCCGCGGGTGACGCCGACGCGCTGGGCCAGGCTCGCGCCCATGAAGGCGTCGAGGTCGCCGTCGAGCACGGCCTGGGTGTCCGAGGTCTCGACCTCGGTCCGCAGGTCCTTGACCATCTGGTACGGCTGCAGCACGTAAGAGCGGATCTGGTGGCCCCAGCCGATGTCGGTCTTGGCGTCGGCCAGCGCCTGCGCGGCCTCCTCGCGCTTCTGCAGCTCCATCTCGTAGAGGCGGGCGCGCAGCATCTTCCACGCCTCCTCGCGGTTCTGGTGCTGCGAGCGGCCCATCTGGCAGGCCACGGCGATGCCGGTCGGGATGTGCGTCAGGCGCACGGCCGAGTCCGTCTTGTTGATGTGCTGGCCGCCCGCGCCCGAGGCCCGGTAGGTGTCGGTGCGCACGTCGGCAGGGTTGATGTCGATGACGATGGCGTCGTCCACCACAGGCGACACGCCGACCGAGGCGAAGCTGGTGTGGCGCCGGGCCGAGCTGTCGTACGGGCTGATCCGCACCAGCCGGTGCACGCCGCTCTCGGTCTTCAGCCAGCCGTAGGCGTTGGTCCCCTTCACCTGCAGGGTGGCGCTCTTGATGCCCGCCTGCTCGCCCGGCGTCTCCTCCAGCACGTCGACGGTCATGCCGTGCTGCGTGGCCCAGCGGCTGTACATGCGCATGAGCATCAGCGCCCAGTCGGCGGACTCGGTGCCGCCGGCGCCGGAGTTGATCTCCACGAACGCGTCGTTGCCGTCGGCCTCGCCGGAGAGCAGCGCCTCCAGCTCCGCCCGCGCCGCCCGCTCCTTAAGGCCCTTCAGCGCCAAGGCGGCCTCGTCGCCAACCGCCTCGTCACCCTCCATCTCCGCAAGCTCGGCCAGCTCGACGGCGTCGGCGCGCTCCCTCTCGAGCGTCTTCACCGCCTCGACGGAGGTGCTGAGCCGCGTGCGCTCGCGCATCACGGCCTGGGCGTCGTCAGGCTTGTCCCACAGGGTCGGGTCCTCGACCCGGGCGTTCAGTTCGTCGAGACGGCGGAGCGCGGGCTCCCAGTCAAAGACGCCTCCTGAGCAGAGCGACGCTCTGCTCGATGTCGGCCGAGAGGGCCGCGACATCCGCACGCATGGGGGATCAACTCCGAACGAAGGCGCGGGAGATAGCCGCTCGCTTCCGGCTTAGCAACGCGGCCGACGCGGGGAGTTCAGCTCAGAGCAGGCCGCGCCGCTTGGCGTCGCACACCGCCGGCACCTTGAACGCCATCGAAGCGTCGTGTTCGGCGCGCGCGAGCGCCTCGGCGCCCTTGCAGTCGCCGTTGTCGATCAGGATCGAGACCCTGTTCGCGAGGTTCGTTTCCTTGGTGGAGCGGTACGCGGTCAGACGGGTGAGGTGATACGTCCACGCCTGGGTCAGGAAGTCCTGCCTGAACTGAATTTGCGGGGGCTGGGGGCCGTACCCGCCCATGCCACCGCCGCCTCCCCCGGGAGACGCTCCCCCGCCGCCTGATGACGATGACCCCTGCGTCTGAGCCACGGCCGTCAAGGGGACGAAGAACGCGACGATAGCGGCCGCCGCGGCGGTTCGGATGCTGGACATGGGCATGCCTCCTCGCATGAGGCTCACCCTCTATTGTTGCAATCAGATTGCATAGGGAGCGGGAGCCGCCTCTCGGCAGCCCCGCTCCCGCAGCCGGATCAGACTCCGATGGAGGCCGTGTCCACCTTCACGCCCGGCCCCATGGTGGAGCTGAGCGACACCTTCTTCACGTAGGTGCCCTTCGCGCCCGACGGCTTGGCCTTGTTCAGCGCGTCGACGAGCGCCTTCACGTTGGCCACGATCGCGTCCTCGGTGAAGCTGGCCTTGCCGATGCCGGCGTGGACGATGCCCGCCTTCTCGACCCGGAACTCCACCGCGCCGCCCTTGGCGTCCTTGACCGCCTGGCCGACGTTCATGGTCACCGTGCCGACCTTGGGGTTGGGCATCAGGCCCCGGGGGCCCAGCACCTTACCCAGGCGGCCGACCAGCGCCATCATGTCGGGCGTCGCGATCACGCGGTCGAAGTCCATGAAGCCTTCCTGGATGCGCTGCACCAGGTCCTCGGCGCCCACGGTCTCGGCGCCGGCGGCGGTCGCCTCGTCGGCCTTGGGGCCGCGCGCGAACACGGCGACCTTGACGTCCTTGCCGGTGCCGGAAGGCAGGTTCACGACGCCGCGGACCTGCTGGTCGGCGTGGCGCGGGTCGACGCCGAGGTTGACGGAGATCTCGATCGACTCGTCGAACTTGGCCTTGGCGTTCGCCTTCACGGCGGCCACGGCTTCGGCGACGCCCAGCACCGCGTTGCGGTCGCCGGTGAAGGTCTGCTGGCGCTTGGTCAGCTTGGGTGCGTTCGTCTTGGCCATGTTCAGCCCACCACTTCCAGGCCCATCGCGCGCGCCGAACCCTCGATGATGCGGGCGGCGGCTTCGAGGTCGTTGGCGTTGAGGTCCTTCATCTTCTTCTCGGCGATGTCGCGCAGCTGGTCGCGGGTGATGCGGCCGGCCACCACCTTGCCCGGCTCCTTGGAGCCCGACTGCAGCTTGGTCGCCTGCTTGATGAAGTAGGTCGCCGGCGGCGTCTTGGTGATGAAGGTGAACGACTTGTCCTGGTAGACGGTGATCACGGTGGGCAGCGGCGTGCCCTTCTCCATGTCGGCCGTGCGCGCGTTGAACTCCTTGCAGAAGCCCATGATGTTGACGCCGCGCTGACCGAGCGCGGGGCCGATGGGCGGCGAGGGCGTGGCGCTGCCGGCCTTCACCTGCAGCTTGATATAGCCCAAGATCTTCTTGGCCATTCCTGTCTCCGATAAGCGGCGCCCAGCTAAGGACGCCTATGCGGCCGTGGTGCGGGCAGCCCCTCCCACGGATTTGATCCCCGCCGGAACGGGGAAGGCGCGGCGTGTACAGGAAAGCCCCCTCAGGGGCAACCGAGGGCCGTCAGCCGACGACCTTCTCTACCTGGCTGTATTCCAGGTCCACCGGCGTCGCGCGGCCGAAGATGGAGACCGAGACGCGCAGGCGCTCGCGGTCCTCGTCGACGCTTTCCACCACGCCGTCGAAGCTGGCGAAGGGGCCGTCGGTGACCTTGACCTTCTCGCCGTAGTCGAAGCGGATCGTGGACTTCGGCTTCTCGACGCTTTCCTCCATCGTGCCGATGATGCGCGCGACCTCCTTCTCGGAGACCGGCGCCGGCTTGGACTGGCTGCCGAGGAAGCCCGTGACCTTGGGCGTGTTCTTGATCAGGTGGAACGCCTCGTCCGACAGGTCCATCTTCACGAGCACGTAGCCGGGGAAGAACTTGCGCTCGGAGTTGATCTTGCGGCCGCGGCGGATCTCGGTGACGTCCTCGGTCGGCACGAGGATCTCGCTGAAGCTGTCCTCCAGCCCGTGCTGCTTGGCCTGGTCGCGGATCGAATCGGCCACCTTCTTCTCGAAGTTCGAGTAGGCGTGGACGATGTACCACTTGTGGTTGGGGTTGGAGGGACGCTCCTGGGTCGCCTCGGCGAGGGTGGCTTGGGCCATGGTCTATTCTCTCTCAGCCCGCGAGCTTCAGGAACTGGTTGGCGAGGAAGGCGAGGCCGCCGTCGACCACGAGGAAGAACACCGAGGTGATCGCCACCATGGCGAACACCATGACGGAGGTGATCCAGGTCTCCTTCCACGTCGGCCAGGTGATCTTGCGCGTCTCGGCGCGGACCTCCTCGGCGAACTTGGCGGGGTTGAACGGCTTCTTGACCGCGGGGGGCGCAGCCGCGGTCGCGGGCGAGACGACCGTCGGCGAGACGCCGGCGGCGGGCTTGGGCGCGGGGCGCGGCAGGTTGCGGCCCGCGCGCGCCTTCACGCCTGGATTGCCGGTGGGTTGTCTGGCCATCTAGGGGCTCGTCGCACTCGCTTCTTCGCCGCCCGGCGGGCGGAACGCTGATCTAGGGAGCCGGGCCGCGGGCTGCGACCAGGCCACCCTCAAAAGGTGGCAGGAGTGGGGGGACTCGAACCCACGACCCTCGGTTTTGGAGACCGATGCTCTACCAGCTGAGCTACACTCCTCCAGCCCGCCTCACGGTGGACCGTTCCCCGCCCTCCCGCCAGCCTCCCGCCGCCCGGACGCTGAACAGCGAAAGGACGAGGCAGGCGACGCCGGTGTCGTGGAACCGCGGCATGTGCCCCAATCGCGGGCGGGAGGCAAGACGGCGACGTCTCCGCTAGAGCCCGGCCGCCGCCTCCACCGCCAGGGCCAGGTCGAGCGCCCGGGCGCCCGCCGCGCCGTCGGCCACCGGCGCCCCCTCCCCCCGCACGGCGGCGAAGAAGGCGGCGACGCTGGCGCCCAGGGGATCGCTCGCGCCGGGAGCCGAGGCGAAACCCGCCTCCAGCGGCACGGAGGACCGGTTCTCGAAGGCGGGCGCGAGGAAGTCGATCTCCACCTCGCCCGACGCGTAGTCGAGACGCATGGTGCGCTGGCGCGCCTCGGCGATCCGGGACGCCTCGAAGCGGGCGACGAGGCCGTCCGCGAAGACGATCTCCGCCTTTACGTGGTCGAACGCGCCGTCCGCCTCGACCGCCGCCGGTTCTCCGCGCGAGAGCAGGAGGGCGAGGTCCAGGTCGTGGATCATCAGGTCCAGCACGCAGGAGACGTCGCGGTTGCGCGTGTTGGGCGTGCCCCGTCGGACGGAGGCGACCTCGCGCGGGCGCTCGGCGGCGTCCAGAACGCCCATGGCCCGGAAGGTGACCCGCTCCTGGTGGCCGCAGGCGAGCACGCGGCCGCTCTTGGCGGCGGCGGCCGACAGGGCGTCGGCCTCCTCCAGGGTGACCGCCAGCGGCTTCTCCACATAGACGTGCGCCCCGGCCTTCAGCGCCGCCAGGGCGAGCGGCCCGTGACTGTCGGCCGGGGTGGCGACCGTCACCGTGTCCAGACCCGCGACGAAGGCGGCCGCGTCGTCGAAGGCGGCCGCGCCGTGGCGGTCGGCGAGCGCCCGGGCGCGGGCGAGGTCCTGGTCGTAGACGCGCGCCAGCCGGACCCCCGGCGCGGCGGCCGCCTTGCCGGCGTGGAAGCCGCCGAACACGCCCGCCCCCGCAACCCCGGCCATGAGCTCGCGCGATGGATCGGCCACGCCGGATGCTCCCTGCTCACGCCCGGTTGATCGGGATGGGGCGGTCGTTACGGTGCCGCGCCAGCATCGACAAGGGACAGACGACCATGACCGTATCGCGCGAGGTCCGCCTCAAGAGCCGCCCCGTCGGGACCCCCACCGCCGCCGACTTCGAGCTCGGCCAGGTCGAGGTGGGCGCGCCGGGCGCGGGCGAGGTGCAGGTGAGGAACCTCTTCATGTCGGTCGACCCGTACATGCGCGGGCGCATGTACGACCGCGCCAGCTACGTGCCGCCGTTCGAGATCGGCAAGGCGCTGCAGGGCGGCGCGATCGGCGAGGTCGTGACCTCCAACGCGGACGGGTTCGCCGCGGGGGACGTCGTCAGCTCCATGTTCGGCTGGCGAGAGGCGTTCAACGCCCCCGCCGCGCACCTGATGAAGATCGAGACCCACGGCCTGCCCCCGCAGGCGTTCCTGGGCGTCGCGGGCATGCCCGGCATGACCGCGTGGGCGGGCATGACGCAGGTCGCGGGCGTCAGGGCGGGAGACGTGGTGTTCGTCTCCGCCGCCGCCGGCGCGGTCGGGCAGATCGTGGTGCAGATCGCCAAGCTGAAGGGCGCGACCGTGGTCGGCTCGGCCGGCGGGGCGGAGAAGTGCGCCTGGGTCAAGGAGATCGGCGCGGACGCGGTGATCGACTACAAGGCGGAAGCCGACCTGAAGGCGGCGCTCGCCAAGGCCGCCCCCAAGGGGATCGACGTCTATTTCGACAACGTCGGCGGCTCGCACCTGGAGGCCGCGATCGAGGCCGCCCGCCCCTTCGCCCGCTTCGCCGAGTGCGGGATGATCGAGAGCTACAACGCCACCGAGGCCCGCCCGGGCCCCTCGAACATCATCAACGTGGTCGGCAAGCGCCTGCGCATCCAGGGCTTCATCGTCTCCGACTTCAACGACAAGGCCGCCGAGTTCGCGACGGAGATGACCGGCTGGATCAAGGCCGGGAAGGTGCGCTGGAAGGAGACGATCGACGAGGGGATCGACGCCGCCCCCGGCGCCTTCCTCAAGCTCTTCTCCGGCGAGAACATGGGCAAGATGCTGGTGAAGCTCGGCTGAAGCGCATTCGCCCCGGTCGTATGGCGGCCGCGCTATCGCCGGGGCGAGCCCTCCGCTAGAACCCGCGCCCTCGCCTGCCCGGGAGTCCGTCGTGGCCCGTCTGTTCAACGCGTACGTCATGGTCGACTGGAGCGCCGCGGCCACAAAGGCGGTCGGGCCGAACTCGATCTGGGTCGGGGTGATGAAGCGCGACATCCGCTTCCGTCCCACCTTCGAAGCGCACAACCCGCCGACCCGCCATGCCGCCGAGGTCCTCCTTCGCGAGGTGCTGGCCGATCTGCGGCGCCGGCAAGACCGAGCGCTGATCGGCTTCGACTTTCCGCTCGGCTATCCGCGGGGCACGGCGGCGGCGTTGAAGCTCAAGATCGGCGAAACCGCCACGCCTCAGCAGGCGATGTGGGCCTTCCTAGCCGCGGCCATGGTCGACAAGCCGGACAACCTGAACAACCGCGCCACGGTGGCGGCGCGCATGAACCGCATCATCTCGGAAGGGCCGCGGCCGTTTTGGGGAACGCCGCGGCCCAGCGACGCGCAGACGATGCTGAGTAAGACCAAGCCCGCCGACTACCTGCATGGACTGCCGGAGTTCCGTCATGCGGAGGTGCGTACCCGAGGCCGGGGCAAAGCCGGTGCCAAGACGGTGTGGCAGCTGACGGGCAACGGCTCGGTCGGTAGTCAGGCCCTCACGGGCGTTCCGGCGGTCAAGCGACTGGCCGACGACCTGGGGGGAGCCGCAATGGTCTGGCCGTTCCAGACAGGGTGGAAGGCGCTGACGCCAGTCGATCTGGCGGGCAAGGAGGCGCTGATCGCCGAAATCTATCCCGCGCTTACGCCCGGCGAGTGTGAATCGGGCGAAATCCTCGACCGTTGCCAAGTCCGCACCCTCTGCGAGCACTTCGCCCGGCTGGACGAGCAGGGCCGGCTCGGCGCCGCCTTCGCCGCGCCCAAGGGGACGTCGCCCGACGTGGTCGCGGATGTGAAGCGCGAGGAGGGCTGGATCCTGGGCCTCTGAGGCGTCGCGCCGGCCGCCTCAGTCCACGACCACCTTGGAGGGGGCGCCCAGCGCGTCCGCCAGCCCGTTCAGCCGCTTGCGCGTCTGCTCGCCCAGCAGGAGGTCGGCGTCGGCCTTGCCTGCGCGCAGCACCAGCGTTCCATCCTTCAACGCGAGCTGAGAGCGGGCGAGCAGCTCGGCGTTCCGGCCGGAGAGGTCGCATCCCAGCCGCATCGCCGCGCCCAGCGCACGAGCGCGCCGCCGGCGATCCGGCGTGATCACCCGATCGAGGTCGATCTCGGCGCGGCCGTACGCCTGGCTGGTGTAGCGGCTGAAGACCGCCTGGGCGACGAAGGCGCGCTCGCCGTGAGTCCAGCCCGCCATGGGCGCCCGCAGCACCTGGTCGAACACGAGGTCGGCACGGTGATCGGGGTGCAGCCGCGCGCCCATGTCTCCCAGCCGGCACGTCGCCGAGAGCAGGATCGCCGCGCGACCGGGCGCCAGCACGGGAGGAAGCGCCCGCCACAGGGGCGAGAGCCACGCTTCGAGCGCCGGACCCAGCCGCTCGTCCATGCCCTGGCGCGCGCCCAGCGCCTGGCAGCCCGCCACCAAGGGATCCTGCGCGCGCGTCGCCTCGGAGAGCGAGTCGAAGATCAGACCCTCGCGCAGGCCGTAGGCGGAGAAGGTCAGCCGCTCGACGCCCAGCGCCTCGATCAGCCCCTCCAGGACCACCGCCCCATAGGGCAGCGTCTCGACCCGCCGGCGGGAGAGCGGCGCGGCGGCTTCCAGCGCGCCGCGGGGGGCCTGCACCACGTAGCGGCAGGCGGCGCGGGCGTCGGCGGCGCTCATGGCGTACTGGTGCACGATCTCGAGCGGCCAGCCTGTGGCGTGCATGTGCAGGAGCGCGATGTTGCGCCACGCGCCGCCCACGGCGTGGAACTCAGCGCAGCGGAAGCGGCGCGAGACCTTCGACAGGCGGGAGGCCACCTGCTTGCGCACCGCGTCCGGGTCGAAGGGCGCGCCCTTGCGGCCGGCGCCCAGCGCGAAGGGGCCGAGCGCCAGCGTCACCCCCTCGCCGGGACCGGACGCGCCCAGCGGCGTCAGCTCCAGGCTCGACCCGCCAAGATCGCCCACGACGCCGCGGGCGCCCGGCTCTCCCGCCAGCACGCCCAGCGCCGCGAACCGCGCCTCCTCCTCGCCGCTCAGCACGCGCAGCTTGAGGCCGGTCTCCGTCTCCACCCGCGCGACGAAGGCGGGACCGTCGGTCGCGTCGCGCACGGCCGCGGTGGCGGCGGAGAAGACGCGGTCCACGCCGCCGCCCGACAGCACCGCCTGGAAGCGACGCAGCGCCAGCAGCGCCTGCGACACGCCATCGGGCGAAAGACGGCCGGTGGCGGGCATGTCGCGCCCCAGCCCCGCCAGCACCTTCTCGTTGTACGTGGTCCAGAGCGCCCGGCCGTCGAGCCGGTAGAGCACCAGGCGCACGGAATTGGAGCCCACGTCCACCACCGCGACCTCGCAGGGCCGCTCGTCCCTGCTGCTTGCGGGGGCGGGAGCGGACTGCGCGGACAACGGCGGCGGGGCGCTAGCGGCGCGCGCCGACATGGTCGAAGGCGCGTGGCAGGGTCTTGGCGCGGCCTCGGCCGGAGAGGCTGGGGTTGGTCAGGAAATACTCGTGGGCGGAGAAGGGCCGCCGTACGCCCTTGGCGTCGAAGCGCACGTAGGTCCCGTCGGGTTGCAGGTCCCAGCTCTGCGCCTCGTCGTTCAGGCTGGCCACCATGATCTGGCCCAGGACCTGCTGGTGGACGGTCGGGTTCTCGATCGGCACGAGGCTCTCGATCCGGCGGTCGAGGTTGCGGGGCATCCAGTCGGCCGAGGACATGAACACGCGCGCCTTGGCGCTCGGCATCGCCTCGCCGTTGGCGAAGGCCACGATCCGGCTGTGCTCCAGGAAGCGCCCGACGATCGACTTGACGTGGATGTTCTCCGACAGCCCCTTCACGCCGGGACGCAGGCAGCAGATGCCTCGCACCACCAGCTCCACCTTCACCCCCGCCTGGCTGGCGCGATAGAGGGCGTCGATCACCTCGGGGTCCACCAGCGCGTTCAGCTTGGCCCAGATGGCGGCGGGGCGGCCCTTGCCGGCGTTGGCGACCTCGCAGCCGATCAGCTCCAGCAGGCGCGGCTTCAGGCTGATGGGCGAGATCGCCAGCTTCTCCAGCGTCTCGGGCCGGGCGTAGCCGGTGATGAAGTTGAACATGCGGCTGGCGTCGCGGCCCAGCGCCGGGTCGCAGGTGAAGAGGCTGAGGTCGGTGTAAACCTTGGCCGTCTGCGGATGGTAGTTGCCCGTGCCGAAGTGGCAGTAGGTCTTCAGGTGGTCGCCCTCCCGCCGCACCACGATGCTGAGCTTGGCGTGCGTCTTGTACTCCACGAAGCCGAAGACGACGTGGACGCCCGCCCGCTCCAGGTCGCGCGCCCACTTCAGGTTGGCCGCCTCGTCGAAGCGCGCCTTGATCTCGACCAGCGCGGTGACGTTCTTGCCGCGGTCGGCCGCCTCGATCAGGGCGGCGACGATGGGGCTGTTCTCAGATGTGCGGTAGAGCGTCTGCTTGATCGCGATGACCGCCGGGTCGAAGGCGGCCTGGCGCAGGAACTGCACCACCGTGTCGAAACTCTCGAACGGGTGGTGGACGAGGATGTCCTTCTCCTCCACCGCCGCGAACACGTCGCCCCCGTGCTCGTGCAGCCGCTCGGGGAAGCGCGGCTCTAGCGGCTTGAACTTCAGCTCCGACCGGCCCGAGGGGATCAGCTGGCCCAGCTGCGACAGGCCCAGCATCCCGTTGATCAGCACCACGTCGTGCGGGTCGGCGTGCAGGTTGCGCACCATGAACTCGCGCAGGTCGCCGGGCATGTTCCCGTCGACCGTGACCCGCACCACCGAGCCGCGGCGGCGCTGCTTGAGCATGATCTCGAACTCGCGGACCAGATCCTCGGCCTCCTCCTCGATCTCCACGTCGCTGTCGCGGATGACGCGGAAGAGGCCCCGCGCCTCGACGTCGGTGTCGGGGAACAGCCGCTCGATGAAGAGGCCGACCACGTCCTCGAGCGGCAGGATGCGGCCGGGCGGAGGCTTGGCCTCCCCGTCCACGGGCGCGGGCGGGATGGTCCAGAAGCGGCGCACCTGGGTGGGCACGGGCACCAGCGCGTTGAAGGTCCGCCCGTCGCTGCGCCGCCGCAACCGCAGCGCCAGCGAGAACGACAGGTTCGGCAGGAAGGGGAACGGGTGGGCCGGATCGATCGCCAGCGGCGTCAGCACCGGGAAGATCTCGTTGAGGAACAGGGGCTCCAGCCGGTCCAGCTCGCCCAGGGTGACGCTGGCCGCGTCCGCAAGCTCGATCCCCACCTCCGCCAGCTTGGTCCGCATCTCGCGCCAGATGCGGGCCTGGGCGCGCATCAGCTCCGTCGCGCCCGCCGAGACCTGCGCCAGCGCCTCCTCGGGAAGCAGCCCGTCCTGGCTGCGCGTGCGCACGTCCTCGCGCACCTGCCCCTTCAGACCGGCGATGCGCACCATGTAGAACTCGTCGAGGTTGCTCGCCGAGATGGACAGGAACCGCATCCGCTCCAGCAGCGGGTGGCGCGCGTTCTCCGCCTCCTCGAGCACCCGCTGGTTGAACGCGAGCCAGGAGAGCTCGCGGTTGAAGAACCGCGCGGGCGAGGCAGCGAGCTCGGCGTCCCATCCGAGGCCGCCCTCCGGCGCGGGCTCGGGGACCGGGTCGGCGGCCGCGTCGTCGCCGGACGGGGCGAGCGGCGGGCTGAGCGGCGCGTCCGGGACCGTCGCGAGGTCGATCACGGGGGAGCTGTCGACGGAGGTCATGCCCCTTTGTCCCGCAAGGATGTGAAGGCTTCAACCGTCTCCGGGAGCGTCGCCGTCCGGCCCGGCGAACAGCTCGGCGGTCTCGGATGCGCCGTCCAGGAGCTCGCGGGCGAGCGGACGGCCCAGGCGCGCGCCGTCGCGGCAGGCGGCGTCCAGCGCCTCCACGATCGCCGCCGCGCCCGTGGCGGAGCGCTCGATGCGGCGCACGAGGTAGTCGAGCAGGTCGTCGCCCGGCCGGATGCTCTTCTGGCGGAAGAACGCGCGCAGGAGGTCGCGCAGTCCCGCGTCGTCGGGCTCCGCCAGCGCCGCGCACGGCAGCGCGTTCAGCCGCGAGCGCAGGTCGGGCAGGCGGCAGGCCCACTGCGCCGGCGCCTCCCGCCCGGTCAGCAGGAGCGGACCCGAGCGGCCCTGCGCGGCGCGGTTCAGGGCGTGGAACAGCGCCTCCTCGTACTCGGGGTCGCCGAGCCTGCGGTCCACGTCCTCGGCCACGCGCGGGAGATCGGCGCCGCCGAGGCCGGGCTCCTGCTCCATCGGCCAGGCGCCCAGGCGCTCCGCCCAGATCGCCGCGAGGTGCGACTTGCCCACGCCCGCCGGACCCGTCAGCGCCATCGCGCCGGACGGCCAGGCGCCCGAGCCGAAGGCCCGCGCCCAGGCGTCCGCGTTCCCGTCGCTTCGCACGAAGGGCTTGTCGGCGAGCCGCGGCGCGGCGTGCAGGGGCAGCCGGAGCTGGACCATCATGGGCGCCACGCTAGCGGCGGGCCTCGCCGCCGTCA
>JASLDZ010000362.1 GCA_030151985.1 Caulobacteraceae bacterium
GCGACCTATACGCTCGGGCTCTTCGTGCCCTCCCTGCAGCAGGCCTTCGGCTGGAGCCGGGCCGAGATCTTCGGCGTCAGCTTCGCCATGCTGGCGGCGGTGCTGCCGACCTCCTACCTTGTCGGCGCGTGGGCCGACCGCGCCGGCGTGCGCGCCCTGGTGCTGCTCTCGCAGCTCGGGCTGGCGGCCGGGTTCGCCGCCATCGGCCTTCTCACCCGCGACATCGTCAGCTTCTACGTCCTCTTCTTCCTCCTCGCCGTTCTGGGAGCCGGCACCTCTCCGGTAGCCTTCACCCGGGGCGTCGCGGCGCGGTTCTCGGCCGACCGGGGGCTGGCGCTGGGCGTCACCCTGGCGGGGACCGGCCTGTGCGGCCTGGTCGTGCCGAGCTTCACCGTCTGGTGCATCGGCCACCTGGGCTGGCGTCTCGCCTATGTCGCCATCGGGGGACTGCCGCTGCTCGTGGCGGTTCCCATCAGCTGGCTCTGGCTGCGCGACGGCGACGGCCCCCAGAAAGCCGCGACGGCGCCTGCGCCGGGCGAGGCGGACCTGCCCTTCCTCGACGCCGTGGCTTCGTGGCGGTTCTGGCTGATGGCGGTCGCCTTCTTCGGCGTCTCGGCGGCCGTGACGGGCGCGCTCAGCAACCTGGCGCTCATCCTGCAGTCGCAAGGCGCCGCCGCATCGGCCGCCGCCCGCCTGCTGTCGCTGTTCGGCCTCGCCGTCATCTTCGGCCGGCTGGCGGTCGGGCGCCTGGTGGACCTGGTCTGGGCGCCGCTGGTCGGCTGCGTCCTGCTGGCGCCGGCGGCCGTGGCGCTGCTGGCGCTGGCGCAGGGGCGGCTGGGCGAGGCGGGGCTGGCGTTGGCCGTCGGCGGCGTGGGCCTGGCCACGGGCGCGGAGATCGACCTGAACGCCTACCTCGTCTCGCGCTACTTCGGCGTGCGCAGCTTCGGGCGGGTCTACGGCCTGCAGTTCGCGATCACCATCACCGCGGCCGCCTGTGGAGGGCCGCTGTTCGGCTGGGCCTTCGACACCTTCCACGGCTACGCGCAGGTCCTCACGGCAGCGGCCGGAGCGGTGCTGGCGTCCATGCTCGGCCTGCTGCTGCTCGGCCGCTACCCGTCGGGCGACCGGCGGGTGGGCGGCGACCTCGTTCCGGAGGCCCCGCGCCATGAGCCCGCCTGACCTTCCGCACGCCCCGTCCCCCCTCGGCCGGAGGGCCCTGCTCGCCGGCGCGCTGTCGCTGTCCGCCGCCGCCGTGACCCCGGCGCGTGGGGCCGAGCCCGCGTTCCGCGTGCTGGCCGAGGGTCTCCGCTTCCCGGAGGGGCCGATCCCGCTCCCCGGCGGCGACGTGCTGGTGGTCGAGATCGCCCGCGGCACGCTGACCCGCGTGAGGCCCGGCCGCCCGCCCGATGTGGTGGCCGAGCTCGGCGGCGGCCCGAACGGCGCGGCGATCGGGCCGGACGGCGCCTGCTACGTCTGCAACAACGGCGGCTTCGCCTGGGCGGAGCACGACGGCCTGCTGCTCCCGGCCGGGCGCGCGAAGGACAACATCGGCGGCCGCATCCAGCGCGTCGACCTGAAGACCGGACAGGTCACGACCGTCCTGACCGAAGTCGAGGGGCGGCCGCTGAGCGCGCCCAACGACCTGGTGTTCGAGCCGGGCGGGGGCCTGTGGTTCACCGACACCGGCCAGGATTTCGGCCGCACGCGCGAGATGGGCCGGCTCTGCTGGACTCGTCCTGACGGCTCGGGCGCGCGGGCGGCCGCGCCCTCCCTGTTCACGCCCAACGGCGTGGCCCTGTCGCCGGATCGGCGCACGCTCTACGTCGCCTCCACGATCGAGCGCCAGATCGTCGCCTTCGACATCCTGGAAGGCGGCCGCGTCGCGCCCGGCCCCGGCATGCTTCCGGGGCGCGTGGTGGCGAGCTTCCCCGGACGGATGCTGCTCGATTCCATCGCGGTCCAGCAGGACGGGGCGATTGTCGCGGCCACGGTGGTCGAGGGCGGCCTCGTTGTCGTGCGCCCCACCGGCGAGGTCGTGCGCCGCATCCGCCTGCCCGACCTCCTCACCACCAACATCGCCTTCGGAGGTCCTGGACGGCGAACCGCCTACGTCACCCTGGGCGCGACGGGCCGCCTGATCGCCATGCCCTGGCCGGCCGCGGGTCTCGCCCGCCTGTTCCAGCCCTACTGAGCCGCGCCCCGAATGACGAGGCTCCGGCGCCGATGACCGTCCAGGTGGACCGACATTTCGCCCGGGTCGACGGCCGCTGGGTCCACTACCTGACCGCGGGTGCCGGGCCTCCGGTGCTGATGGTCCACCAGAGCCCCCGCTCGGCGTTCGAGTACCTGCCGATGCTGGAGCCCTGGACGCGGCGCTTCACCTGCATCCTTCCCGACACGCCAGGCTTCGGCGCCTCCGATTCCCTGCCGGAGCCCGAGCCGGACCTGTCGAGCTTCGCCCGCGCGCTGCTGCGGTTCATGGACGTGGTGGGCCTGGAGAGGGCGGGCGGCTACGGCTTCCACTCGGGAGGCATCTTCCTGGCGCAGGCGGCGCGGATCGCGCCGGAGCGGTTCTCGGCCCTGGCCATCGGCGGCTATCCCGTCTGGACCGAGGGGGAGCTGGAGGCCTTCCGCCGCCGCTACCTGCCGCCGTTCGAGCCCGCGCCCTACGGCGAGCACGTCACCTGGCTCTGGAACCGCGTGCTCGAGCAGAGCTGGTTCTTCCCGTGGCACCAGGCGGAGGACGGGGCGCGGCTGTCGCAGCCGCACGCCGACCCCGAACGCGTCATGGCCGTGGTGCGTGACATGCTGGACGCCGGCGACGCCTACCGCGCGGGCTATGGCGCGGCGCTGCTGGCGCGGCCGGACATTCCGGACGCCGGCGAGCCCACCCCGCCCGTGCTGATCCTCGCCCACGACGGAGACCCGCTCCAAACGCACCTCGACCGCCTGCCGGCCCTGCCGGCCTCTTGGCGCGCCGAGCCGGTGGCGACGAAGGCGGCGCTGGAGGCGGCCGCGCTGGAGCACCTGGCGCGCCACCCTGCGGAGGACGTCGCGCTGCGGCCCTCCGCCCCGGACCGCGGGTTCGTCCGGGTCTCGCGGGCGGGGTTCGAGGGCCTCGTCCACTGGCGCGGCGACGCGGGGTCGACCCGGCTCGTCCTGCACGCGCCCGGCCACGCCCTCGACGCGGAAGACGACACGGCGCTGCACATCGACCTGCCGGGGCACGGCTTGTCCGACGACTGGCTGGCGGAGGCGCGGCGGGAGCTCGACGACTGGGCGGCCGCGGTGGTCGGGGCCGTCTCGGCGGTCCGCCCGGCGCCGCCCGCGCTCGTCATCGGAAAGGGCCTGTCCGCCCTGCTGGCGCTGAAGGTCGGCGCGAGGCTCGGCGTTCCCGTGGTCGCGGACCGGCCGCACGTGCCGACGGCCGAGCACCGGCGCGCCTGGATCGAGGGGGGTTGGCCCGAGCCTCGGCCCGACCGCTTCGGCGGCTTTCTCACCGCCGCCTGGGCGCGGGTCCGGGCGGAGGCGTTC
>JASLDZ010000137.1 GCA_030151985.1 Caulobacteraceae bacterium
CACCACGCCCGCCAGCCCGCAGGCGGCGGCGGCCTCGATCGTGGCGACGCCGAAGGTCGGGAGATCCACCCGGCGCTCCTGGATCGGCTTGGGCGTCTTGGCGAGCACGCCGCGTCGCACGTCGGGCGTGCCCTTCAGCGCGGACGGCAGGGCGGCGACGCGGGCGAGCATGGCGTCGGTGCCTTCCGCCGCCTCCACCGCCAGCACCAGCCCGCCCGCGACCACCGCCGCCTGCCCGACGTCGAGCCGCCCCAGCGCGCGGGCGACCTCCAGCGCGCGCGCGATGTCGGCGGCGTGGTCGTCGGTGGGCGAAACGGTCGACATTGGGCCATCCGGGAGCGAGAGGCCGTGGTCGACATCTTCGGCCCCCTCGACGGCGAACCCCTCCTTCTCGAACTCGCCCAGGATGAAGCGTAGGAGGCCGTCGTCACCGCTGCGGGCCGCGGAGATCGCTCCGGGGAGCGCGCGGACCCCCCTCCAATCGGGCTTCAGCGCCGCGAAGTCGGGCCGCGCCACGTTGCCGGCAAAGCACACCGCCTCGCAGCCCGCCGCCTTCAGCGCCGCGAAGCACTGGCCGAGCTCGGCCAGTCCGCAATCCGCCCCCTCGGCGGAGGCCAGCTCCGGCGCGTCCGCGAACCCGCGCAGGCGGATCACGAAGACGGGCCGCCCGGCCGCGACGCAGCGCCGCCAGAGCGCGGCGGGGAGAGCGCCGCCGCCCGCGATCAGGCCGAGCTTGCGCATGGACGTGGCGAGCGGCGAACGTCGAGGGGAGAGCCGCACCGGCGCCTCTCCCTCCCCCTTGAGGGGAGGGTGGCTCGACGGCGCAGCCGGAGAGACGGGTGGGGCCTCAGAGCGAAGCGTAAGGAGACGAGGCGCCGACGGTCGAGGGTGGGTTTGCGACGCTTCGCTCTCGTTCCCCCACCCGGCGCTCGCTTCGCTCGCACCACCCTCCCCTCAAGGGGGAGGGAAAGATGCGTCGCGCCGCGCGGGTCAGTCGTCCACATGCGGCAGGCAGAGGGGGCGGTTGGCTTCGGAGCGGATGAAGCCGACGATCTCCATCACCTCCTCGGCGTGGCTGAACACACGCGCCACGTCCTCCAGCCGCTCCTGGAAGGTGCCCTCGTCGGCGAACAGCAGGCGGTAGGCGCTGCGCAGGTCCTTGATCGCGTCGCGGGTGAAGCCGCGCCGCTTCAAGCCGACGAGGTTCAGCCCCTCCAGATGCGCGTGGTTGCCCCACACCGAGCCGTAGGGGATCACGTCCTTGGTCACGGCCGCCAGACCGCCGATGAAGCTGTAGCGGCCGACGCGGCTGAACTGGTGCACCGCCGCCAGCCCGCCCATGAACACGTAGTCGCCCATGGTCACGTGGCCGCCCAGCGTCGCGCCCTTGGCCAGCACCACGTGGTCGCCCACCACGCAATCGTGCGCGACGTGGGCCTCGGCCATGAAGAAGCCGTCCGCGCCCACGGTGGTGACGCCCCGCCCGCCGACGGTGCCGGTGTTCATCGTCACCTGCTCGCGCACGATGCAGCGGGCGCCCAGCTCCAGCCGGGTCGGCTCGCCCTTGTGGCCCAGGTGCTGCGGCGGGCCGCCGAGCACGCTGAACGGGTGGACGACGCAGTCCTCGCCGATCGTGGTCACCCCCTCCAGCACCACGTGGGAGAGGAGCCGGGTGCGGTCGCCGACCTTCACCTGCGGGCCGACGAGGCAGAAGGGGCCGACCTCCACCCCCTGCCCCAGCTGCGCGCCCGGAGCCACGTAGGCGGTCGGGTGGATGGAGGTGGGGGCCTGGGCGGTCGCGTGGACGGTCATGCCTGCGGCCGATCCACCACCATGGCGGCGAACTCGCACTCGGCGGCCAGCTTCTCGCCCACGAAGGCGCGGCCGCGGAACTTGAACACGTCGCCCCGGTGCTTGAGGACGTCCACGTGCATGCGCAGCACGTCGCCCGGCCGCACGGGGCTGCGGAAGCGGCAGTGGTCGACGGTGGCGAAGAAGATGGTCTTGCCCGAGACGTCGGCGTTCAGCGACTTGGACATCATCACGCCGCCGGTCTGGCCCAGCGCCTCGATGATCAGCACGCCCGGCATCACCGGGTTCTCGGGGAAGTGGCCCTGGAAGAAGGGCTCGTTGAAGGTCACGCACTTGATCCCGACCACCGAGGTGAACGGGACGTAGGCCTCGCAGCGGTCCACCAGCAGGAACGGGTAGCGGTGCGGGATGCGGCGCAGGATCTCGCCGATCTCGATCGTGACGTCGCGGGCCTCCGCGGCCGCCTCCGTCGCCTGCGATTCACCCTCCGCCATCAGCCGCGGCCCCCCTTCTCGGCCTGGCGGGCGAGCCAGGCGGTCTCACGCATCCACTTGCGCAGCGGCCGCGCCGGCGACCCGCCCCAGACCTCGCCCGGTCCGACGCTCTTCATCACGCCCGCGGCCGCCGCGATCTTGGCGCCCGCGCCGATGTCGACATGGTCCGCGATGCCGGCCCGGCCGCCGAACATCGCCCCGTCGCCCACCGTCACGCTGCCCGAGATGCCGGTGTGCGCGGCCAGCACGCAGTTGCGCCCGACCACGACGTTGTGTGCCACCTGCACCAGGTTGTCGACCTTGGTGTTCTCGCCGATCACCGTGTCGTCCCAGGCGCCACGGTCGATGCAGGAGTTGGCGCCGATGGTCACGCCGTCCTGCAGGATCACCCGGCCCAGCTGCGGCACGTCCAGCGCGCCGGTGGAGGCGGCGGTGACGCCGAAGCCCTCCTCGCCGATCACCGCGCCCGCGAGGATGCGCACGCGGTCGCCGATCAGGGCGAAGCCGATGACGGTGTTGGCGCCGATCCGGGCTCCGCGCCCGATCTGCACGCCCGGCCCGATCACCGCGTGCGCGCCGACGCGAGAGCCCGCGCCGATCGCCGCGCCGGGGCCGACCACGACGCCCGGGCCCAGCTCCACGTCCTCCTCCAGCTCGGCGTCGGGATGGACGGCCGGCGTGCCGGGCGGGTGGACGCGCGGACGGTGCAGGCGCAGCGCCGCCCGGGCGTAGGCGGCGTGCGGCTCGGGCGTCGCCAGCGCCACGCAGCCGGCGGGAGCGGCGTGCGCGTGCGCCTCGCCCACGAAGCAGGCGCCGGCGCGGGTGGAGGCCAGCTCCGCGAGGTGGCGGCGGTCTGAGAGGAAGCTCGCCTCCGACGGCCCGGCCCGGCCCAGGGGCGCCACGCCGGTGATCATGACGTCCCCGCCTCCGCCGTCGAGGCGCGCGCCCGCCTCCCGCGCCAGCTCGGCGAGGGACAGGGGGCCTAGCGGCTCGAAGAAGCGGACGTCAGGCATCGGGCCCCGGAGGCGGCCCGCGGCCTGGGACGGCGGCGGGCGGAAGGGACGTCCGGCGGCCGGCCCGGAGCGAGGCGGCCGCCGGACGCGAGGGCGTCAGCGGGCGGCGGGCGCCTGCTGGTCGAGGTGTTCGCGGTCGAACGTCAGCGTCGGCAGCTTGGCGTTCAGCTGGGTGACCACCGCGTCGGTGATGTCCATGGCCGGGTTGGCGCCCAGCACGCTGTCGCCGTTCAGGAGCACGCTGCAGGTGCGGGCCTGGTAGACGGAGCGGACCAGGGGCTCCAGCTCCTGGGCGATGCGCTGCTGCGCCTTGCCGCCGGTGGCGCGCAGCTCCTGCTGGCGCAGCTGGCCCTTCTGCTCAAAGGCGTTGACGCGCTGCTGCAGCGCCTGGCCGCGGGTCTGGACCTGGTCGGCCGGCAGCGTCGCCTTCTGGCTGTCGAACGCCTTGGCGTCGGTCTGCAGCGCGGTCTGCTCCGGCTGCAGCTCCGCCTGCACCTGGGCGGTCAGCTGCTGCAGGCGGACGGAGGCCGCCTTGCCCGCCGCCGAGGTCCCGAGCGCGCGGTCGAAGGAGAAGATGCACACGCCGGGGATCGCCGGGCCGGACACCAGCGGGGTCGCGGAGAGCGCGGCGCGGCCCGCCGCTTCGGCCGCCCCCACCGCGCTCTCCGCGACCCCGCTGGTGTCCGGCCCGGCGA
>JASLDZ010000438.1 GCA_030151985.1 Caulobacteraceae bacterium
CCTCGGTCGCCCTGCGCATCGTGCGCGGCCCGCTCGAAAAGCACACGCTGGAAGGACGGGTGGTCGGCGTGCTGTTCGCCGACGGCAGCGACGCGGAGGCGCTGGGCCGCCTGACGTCGGAGGGGAAGGCTGCGGGCGGGACGGTGAAGACGATCGCGCCTAAGGTCGGCGCGGTGCCGCTGTCAGACGGTTCGTCCGTCAAGGCCGACGCCCAGCTGTTCGGCCAGCCTTCCGTCACCGTGGACGCCTGTGCGGTGATCCTTTCCGAGGAGGCCTGCGCCAAGCTCGTGAAGGAGGGCGCGGCGGTGCAGTGGGTGATGGACGCCTTCGGCCACCTGAAGGCGATCGGAGCCAACGCCGAGGCTCAGCCCCTGCTCGACAAAGCGGGGGTGGAAACGGACGATGGCGTCACAGATCTCGCCGGCTTCGCTGAGGCTGCCAAGCGTCGCTACTGGGACCGCGAGCCGAAAGTGCGCACTCTGGCTTGAAGAGGCCGGCGGACGACGCTGAGGCTCCTCAGCGTCGTCTGGGCGCCAGGAGCGGCCCTAGCCCTAGTACGGAAAGCGGACCCTGGCAGGTCGCCCTGCAAGGTATCCTGCCCGTCCGGCTAGAAAAGCTTCTCGCCGCGGCGCCGCTGGAGCGAGCTTAGCGCCCGCCTCGCCCCAACAGCGACCCTCTGGCTGCCTCTAAAAGCCGGACCTTCAGCAGGGGGCGCGGGAGCGTCCACGCTGGTAGGTAGGCTAGCGGCGCGGTTCGACCCACTGCGATCTCCCCATCTTCGACTTAGATTAAAGGTGCTTTGACTCGGAGCGAATGCCTGGATAGTCGCAGCAGCGTCTATGGCTGCTGCCGTGGGCCTGAGCTCCCCGTCGCAAGAAGAGCCTTTGGGCGAAGCTATTTGCGCCTTAAGCGGCCTAGTAGCTGTTGCCTTTGCAGCTGCGGACATCCTGAAGCGGAGAAAGCCGCCCAACCGGTAACCACACTGAACGGCTGCAAGCGGCGTCCGCATTCTGGGCCGAGAGCGCGCCGGGAACCTGAGGCCGGTCCGCGCCAGCAGCGGCCATTAGCTTACCGCCAGCTTCCGGACATTCCGCAGGCAACCGCCGACTCCGCTCGCGGTAGCGGCGCCAGCTTCCGTTTGCTACCCGTTGCGGACCCAGCTGAGCGCGCCCAGCGATCAGCTGGGCTTGAGTTCACCGTAGAAGAAGCTGGCGGTGACGCCTCCATCCATAAGGAAGTCGCTGCCCGTGATGAACGCTCCGTCAGCGCCCATGAGAAGAGCGCCCACGACGCCCACCTCGTCCGGGGTGCCGGCCCGGCCGGCGGGGCTCAGATCGATCATGCGCCGGTAGCCGGCACCGCGGGGTCCGGAGAGTTCGTCGTTGGCGAGCGGCGTGATGATGATGCCGGGGCTGATCGTGTTCACCCGTGCGCCGCGCTTGCCCCAGCGGACAGCCTCGGCCTTCACGCGCAGGGCGTTCGCCCGCTTCGAGAGCTGATAGGCGTGCAGGGGGTCTGTCACCTTGTCCGGCTGCAGCATCTCCAGGCGCAGAAGGTCGTCGGCCGGGGTCGTGGCGAGAAGCGCGTCCTCCTCCGCCGTGAGGGCCGGCAGGCGGTGACCGGATTGCGAGGCGATCACGACTGCCGAGCCGCCGCGGGCGATGACGTCGCCGAAGGTCTCGAGGATCACGGCCGTGCCGTAGAGGTCGACATGCAGGATCGTCGCCGGCGGCGCCTGTGAGGGCGAGACGCCCGCCGCGTGGATCACGCCCGACACGTCGCCCAGCGCAGTTGCGGTCGCGACCAGGGCCTCGATCGACGGCCGTTTCGAGATATCGACCGTCGTCGTGCTGACGGTGAAGCCGGCGTCGGCCAGCACCTTTGCCGCGGCGTCGGCGGTTTCCAGCCGGAGGTCCGCGAGCAGGACGTGCTTGCCCGCGCTGACGCGGCGCGCGATTGCGATGCCGATCGAGCCGGCGCCGATGACGACGATAACCTGGGTCATGTGTTTGCTTTCTTGAAAGCGTCGCGCAGCACCGGCACGGCCGTGTTGGCGGCTGGCCAGCCGGCGTAAAGGGCGAGGTGGGTCACCAGCTCGGCCAGCTCATCCTGGGTCACGCCGTTGGCGAGCGCCCGGTCGACGTGGCCGGGCAGCTCGTTGTGGCGGTAGCCGGCGACCAGGGCCCCTACCGTGATCAGGCTGCGGTCGCGCTTGGAGAGGCCCGGGCGCTCCCAGACCTCGCCGAACAGCACGCGGTCGGAGAGATCGGCGAGGGCGGGCGACACGTCGCCATACGCCTTCTGGGCGGGGCTGGGGGCGTCGGCCATCAGTGGTCCTCCCCGGCGTACTGCGCGTCCGTGACCTGCTCCAGCCAGTCGACCGCCTTGCCGTCCTTCGCCTCGGCGATGGCGATATGGCTCATGGCGCAATCGGGCGCGGCCCCGTGCCAGTGCTTCTCGCCCGGCTCGAAGAACACGATGTCGCCGGGGCGCACCTCCTGCACCGTGCCGCCCAGCTGCTGGACACGGCCGAGGCCGGACGTGATGAGGATCGTCTGGCCAAGCGGATGGGTGTGCCACGCCGTGCGCGCACCGGGCTCGAAGGTGACGGTCGCGGCGCTGATCCCGCCGCTGCCTTTAAAGGGCGCGTCGATCCGGACCTTTCCTGTGAAGTAGTCGGCCGGGCCGGGGGCTGATGGCGTGGCGCCGCTGCGGGTGATGTTCATGGCTCGGTCCTTTCCTGTCAGCGGCCCTGGCGGTCCGCGATGGCGGCCGGGTAGCGCGCGCCGACGAGCTCAATCTGCCCGAGCGCGCCGTCGATCTCCTGCAGGTCGTCGGCCGACAGCTGCACGCTGGCGCCGCCAAGATTCTCCTCCAGGCGGTGCATCTTGGTCGTGCCCGGGATGGGCACGATCCAGGGCTTCTGGGCGAGCAGCCAGGCGAGGGCGATCTGCGCGTTGGTCACGCCGTGCTTCTTGGCCAGCACGCCCACCTGGTCGACGAGGGCCATGTTGGCCTTCAGGTTCTCGGCCTCGAAACGCGGCACGACGGCCCGGAAGTCGCCTTCGCCGAACGTGGCGTTCGCGTCGATCTTCCCCGTCAGGAAGCCCTTGCCAAGCGGGCTGAACGGCACGAAGCCGATCCCCAGATCCTCGAGCAGGGGCAGGATCGCCTTCTCGGGCTCGCGCCAGAACAGCGAATACTCGCTCTGCAGCGCGGCGACCGGCTGCACGGCGTGCGCTTTGCGGATGCTCTCGACGCCGGCCTCCGACATGCCGAAGTGCCGGACCTTGCCGGCCGCGATCAGCTCCTTCACCGCGCCGGCCACGTCTTCCATCGGCACGGCCGGGTCGATGCGGTGCTGATAGAGCAGGTCGATGTGGTCGGTCTTCAGGTGCTTCAGGGAGGCCTCGGTGACGGCCCGGATGTTCTCGGGGCGGCTGTCGAGGCCTTTGGCCACCAGTCCATCGGTGAAGCCGAACTTGGTGGCGATCACCACCTGATCGCGGACCGGGGCGAGCGCTTCGCCGACCAGCTCTTCGTTCGCGCCCTGGCTATAGGCTTCGGCCGTGTCGAAGAAGGTCACGCCGCGGTCGAAGGCGCCGCGGATCAGGGCGATGCCGGTCGCCTTGTCTGTGGCGGGGCCGTAGCCGTAGCTCAGGCCCATGCAACCGAGGCCGAGGGCGGAGACCTTGAGGCCGCTGTCGCCCAGAATACGCTTATCCATCGTGTGTCGCTTTCTGCGGTCTCAGCCGCGAACAGGTTGGGGTTGAAGGTTGAGGGCGCGGCGCAGCGCGGCCGCGCTAAGGTGGGCGCGGAAGCCGGCGCCGCCCCGCTGGAAGCGGCGGGCGCCGGCGAGATCGTCGACGGCGACCGGATCGCACCCGGCGTCACGCACCAGCCGCTCAGCCACCTCGAGTGCGCCTGGATCGTCGCTGGCGATCGGCACGCCGAGACGTTCGTCCCGGCCAGCCGCCGAAGCCTCGACGGCCGTCGCGTCGACGGCGCTGAAGGCGCGCACGTACCGGACGCCCGGCAGGAGCCGGCGGGACGTCTGCGCCACACCCTCGGCTTCAACGTCTTCGATGAAGCGGGGCGGGTCGGGCCGGTAGGGATTGCAGGCATCCAGCACGATCTTTGCGGCGAGGGCCCCGCGCTGCTCCTCGCGGATGCTGGCGAGCGCCCGGTAGGGGACGGCGATCAGCACGACCTCGCCGAACGCCGCGGCCTCGGCGACCGTGCCGGCAGACGCGCCCCGGCCCAGCGTGGCGATCGCCCGCCGCTGCTGCTCCACGTTGCGCGAGGAGAAGAGCACCTGGTGGCCGACCTGAACCCAGATCTTGCCGACAGAGCCGCCCAGCCAGCCAGCGCCGATGATGCCGATCTTCATAGCCGCTCCCTCCGGTTCTCGACCGGGCGGCGCAGGATGCGGCCGCCCGGGATCACCGGCGGAGGGAACTTAGGCCCTGCCGACTTTGCCGATTAGCCGCTATATTCGGCATGAAGTCATACTTTAGGATCACGAATGCAGCGGGAGGAAGCCGGCGATCTCCTGGCCTTCATGGCGGTGGCGGAGGAAGGGAGTTTCACGCGGGCCGCGGCGAAGCTTGCGACCTCGCAGTCGGTGCTAAGCCACACGGTGCGCCGGCTGGAGACCAGGCTGGGGCTGCGTCTGCTGGCGCGCACCACGCGGAGCGTGGCCCTGACGGAGGCGGGCGAGCGGCTGCTGCGCACGATCGGCCCGGCCTTCGCCACGATCGATGGCGGGATCGCCTCGCTGAGCGAGCTTCGCGACAAGCCGGCCGGCACGATCCGCATGACCACCTCGGAGCACGCCGCGCACGCCGTGCTCTGGCCGGCTATCGCACCCCTGGTGCGCGACTATCCCGACCTGCACGTCGAGCTGGTGATCGATTCCGGCCTGACAGATATCGTCACCGAGCGCTTCGACGCCGGCGTGCGCCTGGGCGAGTCGATCGCCAAGGACATGGTGGCCGTGCGGATCGGCCCGGAGCTGCGGATGGCCGTCGTCGGGGGCCCGACGTACGTCGCCGCGCCTCCCCAGCCGAAGACCCCACAGGACCAGGCCCAGCATCGCGGC
>JASLDZ010000008.1 GCA_030151985.1 Caulobacteraceae bacterium
GCACGGCGCCCCAGTCGATCCCCGGCGCGGCCGCGCGCCCGCTCACCGGATCGACGTAGGCCGACAGCGTGTGCTGGATCGCGTCCGGCTGCTCGTGGATCTCGCGCTCCATGAAGTGGCGGTGGTTGCCCTTCTCCAGCAGCGCGGCGGAGGCGGCGACCGTCTTCACGGCGCGCGAGACCGCCGCGCCCGAGGCGTCGAAGATGCGCGCGCCGTCGTGGTCCAGCACCGCGTGGTCGCCGTCCTCCAGGTAGGTGACGCGGTCGGTGTAGGGGGCGACCGCGAGCGGGTCGGAGCCGATGAACATCTCGCCCCGCCCGTGCCCGATCACCAGCGGCGGACCGAGCCTTGCGCCCATCATCACCGCGCCCTCGCCCTCCTGGACCAGCGCGGCCAGGGCGTAGGCGCCGCGCAGCCGGGCGAGCACGGCCTTGAACGCCTCGTGCGGCGCGCGGCCGGCCTCCAGCTCCGCGTCCAGGAGCTGCGCCACGACCTCGGTGTCCGTCTGGCTGGTGAAGGCGCGGCCCTTGGCCTCCAGCTCGGCCTTCAGCTCGGCGAAGTTCTCGATGATGCCGTTGTGCACCAGCGCCACGCGGCCGACGACGTGGGGGTGCGCGTTGGCTTCGGTCGGGCCGCCGTGCGTCGCCCAGCGGGTGTGGCCGACGCCGATCTCGCCTTCGAGCGGGTGCTCGGCCAGGAGCGCCTCGAGGTTCTTCAGCTTGCCCGGCGCGCGCCGCCGCGCGATCGCGCCGCCGGCCAGCACCGCGACGCCCGCCGAATCATACCCCCGGTATTCCAGCCGGCGCAGGCTCTCGACCATGCGGGGCGCGGCCGCCGAGCGGCCCATGATCGCGATGATGCCGCACATGCGGGACGACGACTCCGGTGAAGGCGCAAGCGGCCTCCCCATAGCAGGACGCGGGCGCGGCGCGAGCGACTTCCGGTTTCGCTTCGTTTCCGAAACATGGGCGGCGGCTCGCCTTGACCCCCGCCGCCCGCGCCGTTAGAGCACCCCCGTCCCACGCGGGGAGCTTCACGCTCTTCCGCGGCCGTTCACGCATCCCTGGCGCATGTCCCCTTCCGGTCCTCAAGGCGGCGATCCCCTGCGATCGCTCGAGGCCCGGGCGGATGCGCTCGAGAAGCGCACGGGAAGGCCCTCGATCGGGGGCGAGCACGGGCGCGCGGCCGACCAGGCCTACAGGATCATCGCCGAGCTGTTCGGCGGCGTGCTGGTCGGCCTGGCGCTGGGCTTCGGGTTCCAACAGCTCACGGGGATCAAGCCCTGGGGGCTGATCGGCGGCGTCCTCCTGGGCTTCGCCGTGTCGATCTGGATGGCGAAGCGCACGGCCGACCGGCTGACCGCGCAGGCGCTGTCCGAAACCGCGCCCTCCGCTCCGGCGGCGACGCGCACGCAAGACGAAGACGAGGCGTAAGGGACTTTCATGGCCGCTGGTCCGATCGAACAGTTCGAGATCCACAAGATCGTGAACCTGGGCGACGTGCACCTGCCGCTGATCGGCACGGTCAACCTCGCCATCACCAACTCCACCGTCTCCATGACGCTGGCCTTCGCGCTGGTGGTCCTGGCGATGGCGATCGTCACCGCGCGCCCGCAGGTGGTGCCGGGCCGCGTGCAGATGGCGGGCGAGATGGTGTTCGGCATGGTCGACGACCTGACCGAGAACCTGATCGGGCACGAGGGGCGCCAGTTCTTCCCCTTCGTGTTCACGCTGTTCCTGTTCATCCTGACGATGAACCTCCTGGGCCTGTTCCTGATCTTCACCGCCACCTCGCAGCTGGCGGTGACGGCGACCCTGGCGGCGATGACGATCCTCCTGGTCCTGGCGGTGGGCTTCGCCAAGAACGGGCTGGGCTTCTTCAAGCTGTTCGTGCCCGGCGGCGTGCCGTGGCCCGTGCTGTTCCTGGTGGTGCCGATCGAGATCGTCTCCTTCCTGCTGCGGCCCTTCACCCTGGCCCTGCGTCTGTTCGGCAACATGCTGGGCGGCCACGTGGCGCTGAAGGTGTTCGCGGGCTTCATTATCGCGCTGGGCGGCATGGCTGCGGGCGGCGGGCTCGGCCTCTTCGGCATCCCCGGCGCGGTGCTCTCCCTCGGCGGCGTCGTCGCCCTGACGGCGCTCGAGTTCCTGGTCGGGGCGCTGCAGGCCTTCGTGTTCACGGTGCTGGCCTGCATCTACCTGAACGACGTCGTGAACCTCGGCCACGGCCACTAAGAGCCCGGCCGCCTCCTTCCAACCTCCATCCGAACGAGAGACACTTCCATGGACCCGACCCACGCCGTCGAAGCCGCCAAGGCGCTCGCCACCGGCTACAAGTACATCGGCGCCGGCCTCGCCACGCTGGGCATGATCGGCGCCGCCATCGGCGTCGGCACCGTGTTCGGCAACTTCCTGAACGGCGCCCTGCGCAACCCGTCGGCCGCGGGCGGCCAGATCGGCAACCTGTTCGTGGGCGCCGCGCTCGCCGAGGCGCTGGGCATCCTGGCCTTCGTGCTCGGCATCCTGATCCTCTACTCCTGATGCAGGACGCGACCGCCAACCCGGCTGCGCACCCCGGAGAGGCGGTCGCGGCGCAGGGCGGGGACGCCGTCACGGGCCGGCCCGTGACCCCCGCCCAGACCACCGAGACGGCCGTCCATCCGCAGGGCGAGCAGGGCGGCCTGCCGCAGTTCCGGTTCGAGCACTGGGCGGGCCAGATCCTCTGGCTCGTGATCCTGTTCGCGGTCCTCTACGGGCTCTTGTCGCGCGTGTTCGTGCCGCGCCTGCGCAAGGTGCGGGACGAGCGCGAGCAGGCGATCGGCGGCGCGATCGAGGACGCCCGCCGCGTCCGCTCCGAGGCCGACGCCCAGGCCGCCGCGGCCAAGGCGGAGATGGCCGATGCTCGGGCGAAGGCTCAGGCCGCCGCCGCCGAGGCCAAGGCCCGCGCCGCCGCCGAGGCGCACGACCGCCAGGCCGCGCAGGAGGCCGAGCTTGCGCAGAAGCTCCATGCCGCCGAAGAGCGCATCAAGGCCTCGCGCGAGGCCGCCATGGGCTCGGTCCGCGGCATCGCTTCGGAGACGGCGGCGGCGATCGTCGAGAAGCTGACCGGCCGGGGCGCCAGCCCCGACGAGCTGGACGCGGCCTCCGCGTCCAAGGCGTGAGGGAGCGGACGTGGAGTTCCTGAAGGAAGCCGAAGTCTGGGTCGGCCTGGGGCTGCTGATCTTCTTCGGCCTGCTCGCCTACCTGAACGTGCACGGCAAGGCGGGGCAGGCGCTGGACGCCAAGTCCGACGCGATCCGCTCGGCGCTCGCCGAGGCCGAGCAGCTGCGCGCCGAAGCGCTCGCCATGCTGGAGGAGCTGAAGGCCAAGCGCGCCCGGGCCGAAAGGGACGCCGCCCAGATGCTGGCCGACGCCCGCCTGGAGGCGCGTCAGCTCGAGGCCGACGCGCACGCCAAGCTCGAGGAACAGGTCGCGCGGCGCACCGAGCTCGCCGACCGCCGCATCGCCCTCGCCGAGACCCAGGCCGCCGCCGAGGTCAAGGCCGCCGCGGGCGAGCTGGCCGCCCAGATGGCCGAAACCGTCCTGGCCTCCCGCCTGACGGGCGAGGGCGGCGACCCGCTGGTGGACCGCGCGGTGAGCCAGCTCGCGCAGCGGCTGCAGTAGGCGGCCGGAGGGGGCGATCCGCGGCTGCGCGGCCGCGTTCCGCCTCTTTCTTTACCGTCCTGCCTTCCTTCGTTCTTCTTCTCGCCCATAGCCCTGTGTTCGACCCCTCCGGAGGGGTCGAACTTGCTTGAAGGGACGCCCCGCGTCCCGACGCCTCCAGGAGCGCCGTCGCGCGCAGGACGGGTCAAGGCCGAAGAGCGGAGGCGCAGCCGGAGCGTGCCTTGACGCGACCGAGCACGGCGGCAGGTCCACCACGGCTACTTCTTATCCGCTCATCCCCGCGCATGCGGGGACCCAGGCTTGCTCGGAGCGGCGGCAGTGGCGGCGCAGAAGAAAGTCTGGGTCCCCGCATGCGCGGGGATGAGCGGGGAGTGAGGGAGGCGCTCACCCGGTGAGCGGAGCGCCACCGCAGAGGACAGCGGGAGACGCGCTGAACGTCCGATGTCGCGCGACCCCTCACCCTCCCACGCCTTCGGCGCGGGCCCCTCCCTCTCCCGCAAGGGGAGAGGTGTAAGGTTGTCCCCCTCCACCACGGCGCGTGCACACTCCTGCCCATTCCGTCGCACGGGAGGGGCGCTCGGCCGGCGACCTGGGTTGCGGCGGGGTGCGGTCGAGCGGGATCAGAGGGCGCGGGTCGTAAACGTGTCCGTCGGGGAGGCTGTCGCTAAAGCCGCCCCGCCCGTCCGGGGCTTCGCGCCGCCTCCCGCACGCTCCAGCCTCGGCCGGGGCGCAACGCGGGCATACAGGCGGAAGGGGTGAAGGGCTGAATGAAGCCCGCGCGCCCTTGGGCTTCGGGATAACGGCCGCGCGGAGCGTCGACGTCCCGCCGAAACTCTCCCTCGGCGCCATTCCCACGGTCCCTCCGGGCGGACGCCCGGCGCTCCGCGGCCCCTTCCACACTCCCGATCGCGGGCGTGCGAGGCACGGCGCGTGCGCGGCGCCTTAAGTCAGTTCACGGGCGGCGGCTCCTCGCCCATGAACGCCGGCAGCCAGCCCTCGTGCGCGGCGCGCAGGTCGGCGAGGTCCAGCGTGAAAAGCTCCGCGCCGTCGCCCGCGGCGAAGACCAGTTCGCAGCCGCCGGCCTGGCCGATCACGACGTACGGCACGCTCGCCGCCGTCGCCGCCTCGTCCAGCGCGTCGAGCCGGGCGGCGGGGAGCGCGAGGAGGTAGCGGGCCTGGTCCTCGCCGAACAGGCCGGCGTGGTGGCCCAGGCGTCCCTCGGGGCCTTCGGGAGCGGTGACGTGCAGGCCGACGCCCGACGCCAGCGCCATCTCCGCCGCCGCGACCGCCAGGCCCCCATCGGAGAGGTCGTGGACGGCGCGGGTCGCCCCGTCGGCGATCAGCCGGCGTACGAGCTCGCCCGTCGTGCGCTCGGCGGCAAGGTCGACCCGGGGCGGGGCGCCGTCGTCGCGGCCGCAGACCTCGCGCAGGTAGAGCGAGGCGCCGAGTTCGCCGCGCGTCTCGCCCAGCAGCACCAGCCGATCGCCCGCCTTCAAGCCGAATCCCGCCCGCTTCGAGGAGTCCGCCAGCAGCCCCAGCCCGCCCACGGTCGGCGTGGGCGGGATGCCGACGCCGGAGGTCTCATTGTAGAGCGACACGTTCCCGCTCACGACGGGGAAGTCGAGCGCGCGGCAGGCCTCGGCCATGCCGTCGGTGGCGCGCACGATCTGGCCCATGATCTCGGGCCGCTCCGGGTTGCCGAAGTTCAGGTTGTCGGTGATGGCGATGGGCTCGGCGCCCACGGCGCAGAGGTTGCGGTAGGCTTCGGCCACCGCCTGCTTGCCGCCCTCGTAGGGGTCGGCGGCGACGTAGCGGGGGGTGACGTCGCTGGTGACGGCGAGCGCCTTAGGCGTGCCGTGGACGCGCACGATCCCGGCGTCGGCGCCCGTGGCGCTGTCGGCGAGCGTGTCGGCCATGACGTGGCGGTCGTACTGCTCCCACAGCCACCGCTTGGAGGCGCCGTCAGGACAGGAGACGAGCTTCAGCACCGCCTCCCGCCACTCGGCGGGCGTGGACGGGGAGGGGACGTCCGCCGGGTCCAGCCGCCGGCGCTTGGGCGGTTCGGTCCAGGGGCGGTCGTAGAGGGGGGCGTCGTCGAACAGGGGGGCGAGCGGCACGTCGGCGACGGTCTGACCCTTGTGGCGCAGCACCATGCGGCCGGTGTCGGTGGTCTTGCCGATGACCGCCGCGTCCAGCCCCCACTTGGCGAAGACGCGGTAGCCGTCCTCCTCCCGCCCGGGCTTGAGGATCGCCAGCATCCGCTCCTGGCTTTCCGAGAGCATCATCTCGTAGGCGCTCATGCCCTCCTCGCGCTGGGGCACGGCGTCGAGGTCGTGCTCGATGCCGACGCCCCCCTTGCCCGCCATCTCGACGGACGAGGAGGTGAGGCCCGCGGCCCCCATGTCCTGGATAGCCGCCACCGCGCCGGTGGCCATCAGCTCCAGCGTGGCCTCGATCAGGAGCTTCTCGGCGAAGGGGTCGCCGACCTGCACGGTGGGACGTTTCTCGTCCGACGCCTCGTCGAACTCGGCGCTGGCCATGGTCGCGCCGTGGATTCCGTCGCGGCCGGTCTTGGAGCCGAAGTAGACCACCGGCAGCCCCGGCGCAGGCGCGGCGGAGTAGAAGATCTTGTCCGCGTCGGCGATGCCCACGCACATCGCGTTGACCAGGATGTTGCCGTCGTAGCCCTTGTCGAACTGCGTCTCGCCCGCGACCGTCGGCACGCCCACGCAGTTGCCGTAGCCGCCGATCCCCGCGACCACGCCCGCGACGAGGCTCCGCGTGCGGGGATGATCCGGCGATCCGAAGCGCAGCGCGTTGAGCAGCGCCACGGGCCTCGCGCCCATGGTGAAGACGTCGCGCATGATGCCGCCCACGCCAGTCGCCGCGCCCTGGTAGGGCTCGATGAAGCTCGGGTGGTTGTGCGACTCCATCTTGAAGACGGCCGCCTGATTATCCCCGATGTCGACCACGCCCGCATTCTCTCCGGGTCCGCAGATCACGCGGGGCCCGGTGGTGGGGAACTTGCGGAGCTGGTTCTTGGACGACTTGTACGAGCAGTGCTCGCTCCACATGACGCTGAAGATCCCGAGCTCCACCTGCGTCGGCTCGCGGCCCAGCCGGTCGAGCACGACGGCGTATTCGTCGGGCTTCAGCCCGTATTCGGTGGCGAGGTCGGCGGTGGTCTTCCGGGGGGCGTCCATGTCGGCTGCGTCCTAGCGCATCGCGGCGGGAGTCGGAACGGCGCGGCGGCGCGAGGGGTTAGGAGGGAGAGCCCCACCCCGCAGGAGACGCCTTCATGGCCGACGCGCCCCCGCCCGGCGACTACGACGACCTCGGTCCCGCCGACGACACCGACGGCGCGCCCGACGACCGGTACAACCCGACCCCCGTCCAGGTCACGCGCGGGC
>JASLDZ010000036.1 GCA_030151985.1 Caulobacteraceae bacterium
TGTGTTTGGCACGGATCGCGGCCCAGCCGAAGCCTTCCGGGGTCAACCGGCGTCTACGGGTTGGAGACGAAGTCCATGTGGCGGGCGTAGGAGCCCTTGGCCGCCGCCTCCTGCAGCCCCTCGCGCTCCTGCTGCACGGAGCGCAGCACCACGTCCAGGAACCGGGCGCGCGCCGCCTCGCGCTCCTCGATCACCTGCGGCGAGGGGCGGTAGTCGTCGACCTGCGCCCGGCTCAGCCCGCCTGCGCCTTCGAGCAGGCGCTCGACGGTGTCCAGCCGCTCTCGCAGCACCACCACCTCGCCCGCGAGCGCGAGGGCGATCGAGAGCACGTTGTCGACCGCCGGATCGCCCAGGTAGGTCGGCCGCTCGCCCTTGGCCTTCTTCGGAAGCTCGAGCGGCATGTCAGGCCGCCGCCTTGCGCGCGCCCCACAGGTACCAGGCCCCGCCGCCGCCGAAGTCGCCGCCCTGGAAGACCTTGGTGCGGCTGGCCTCCGCCTGGTCGAAGGCGCTGGGCTGGGTGTGCTCGAACCCGGCGCCCGGGCCGAAGCCGGTCTCGGCGGCCAGCGCCTCGGGATCGATCTCGTGGCTCGCGCCCCAGTAGGGCTCGTTGTTGTTGCGGGTGTCCCAGTCGAGCATGAAGGCGTCGAAGGCAGTCAGGGCGGCGTAGGGCGGCGTCTCCACGTGCACCACCAGCCCCCCCGGCCGCAGCAGCCGGTGCGCCTCGCGCATGATCCGGCGGATGGCCTTGTGCGAGGTCTCGTGCACCAGGATGTGGCTGACGATCAGGTCGAAGCTTCCGTCCTCGAAGTCCGTCGCCTCGGCCGACTGCTGGCTGAACCGCACCGCCTTGCCCAGCGACTCGGCGCGGGCGTGGGCGTAGCGCAGGACCGGCGCGGCCACGTCGATCGCCTCGATCTCGGCCTCCGGGAAGGCGTCGGCGTAGGGCAGCGTCGAGTGGCCCACGGTGCAGCCCATGTCGAGGATGCGGTGGGGCCGAAAATCGGGATGGCGCTCCTTCAGGTAGGCCACCACGGTATGGCCCATGTCGTCGTTCAGGGGCCCCATCCGCCCCATGGCGTAGAGCCACACCGCCCGGTCGTAGACCGCCCCGTTCGCCAGGTCGTCGGGAGCGAACTCGGAGTGGTAGCCGCCCGGCATGCAGTGGATGTCCACCGCCGTGTGGTAGGCGGGGATGTCGAGGTCGGGGTTCAGCCGCAGGGAGCCTAACTCAGGACCCGAGCCCTTCGCCGCCGCCGCCAGGTCGTCGAACTGGCGCTCCACCGGGATCTGCACCGAGCGCCACATCATCTCCTGGCTGGTGCGCTGGAGCGCGCTCCAGAGCCTGAAGTAGGGGTCGTCCGTCATGGTGGCGCGGATGTCGCGCAGCGTCTGCGGCTCGCGTCCGTCGTTGGCGGCGGCGAAGGCCGGCTTGGCCCGCGCTTCGTAGGCCAGCTTGTTGCCGGGAGAGACCTTGCTGGCGAGGTGGTACTTCAGCGACTTCACGAAGAGCTGGCGGCTTTCCTCCTCGCCCGTGAGCTGCGGGAGCACCGCGTGCGGGGTCTGGCGGGCCGTTTCGGTGGCGTCCATAGGGGTCTCTCCTGTGCGGCGGCGGCGCTTGGGCGTCAGCGAAGTCCCAGCGCGCCGGGGTTCATCAGCCGATCCGGGTCGAGGGCGGACTTGAAGGCCTGCAGCACCCGCGGCAGCGCCTCGTTGTTCATCATCGAAAGGAACGGGTAGTATTTGCCGATCTGGAGGTGCAGGCCTCCCAGCGAGTCGAACAGGTCCCGAAGCTCGTCCCGAAGCTCCAGCGCCACCTTGCGCTTGTCGAGGTCGGCGCCATGCACCTTCCACTTCTCGGCGAACTCAGGCTCGATCAGCGAAAGCCGGAACGGACCCAGCTCGTCGCGCCAATAGAAGCTGGGCTCGATGACGAACTCCGCGCCCGAGAAGCAGGTGAGGTAGGAGGTGCGGATGTCCCACTTCTCCAGGACCGGCTTCTTCTTCTCAAGGAACGCCTCGGTCGCGGCCGCCGCGGGCAGCGCCGAAGACAACGGGAAGAAGCCGTGCACCGGCAGCCAGATCTCCCCGTCCGATCCCAGGAGCACGGTGCGCACGCCCCCGAACGGTTCGGCGCGGAAGACGGTGGGGATGCTGTTGGCCATCTCCACGCCGCCCTGGCCGGCGCAGATCTCGGCCCCGATGTCGAGGTGCTCGGCCGCCACCGCCTCGGTCAGGCCGTCGAAGGTCATGTGCAGCGAGTAGGGCACGTTCCTGAGGATCGACTTGCCGCCCAGCGCCACCTTGGCCGCCTGCCGGATGCCCTTCAGCCCTGACTTGCGCGCGATCTTGCCGACGAGCGACAGGCCCTCCTCGAAGGTGATCCCCTGCTTCTCGAAGCCGTTGTTGTAGTAGGGATCGAAGCCGTAGCACTCCGACGCGATGCCGAGCCGCGCGATCTCGACCTGCGCCTTGAGCATCTGGTCCAGGGCGTCGAACTTGTAGGACAGGTAGCCGGTGTGGCGCGCCGCCGTCAGCAGGCGCAGCACCGCCACGGCCTTGACGCCGAACGCGCCGGTGTCGGCGGTGAACACCCCCGTCACGTCGGGGCCGAAGTGGCGCCAGAAGGGCTTGGAGTGCTTGTGCGCGCCCGAGCCGGTGACGAGCACCGAGCCGTCGGCCAGCACGACCTGCAGCCCGATCACGCTCTCGGCGGCGGTGTGGTGTGTGCCCGAGCCATGGAACAGGCTGTTCTGCGACAGCGCGCCGCCCACCGTGGCGTATTGCCCGGACAACGGGCCCCAGTACGGTGTGCGCAGGCCGCGGGGGCTGAGCGCCTCGAACAGCGCCTTCCAGGTGCAGCCGCACTCCACGACCACGTACATGTCCTCGGCGTTGATCTCGAGGACGCGGTTCATCCGCCCCATGTCGATCAGCACCGAGGCGTCGGTCTCGGGCGTGTAGCCGGCGGTGTAGGACATGCCGCCGCCGCGGGTGACGACCGCCAGTCCGGCCCGGGTGGCCAGGCCCACGACCTCGGCCAGCTCGGCGGAGTCTCCGGGGCGCAGCACCGCCGCGGCCGTGGCGTGGGGCCGGAAGCTGAGATCGGTGGAGTAGAAGGCCCGCTCGGCCGCCCCGGTCAGGACGCCGCCGCCGCCCAGCACGGCGGCGAAATCCGGCAGCGGCCGCACCTGGCCGCCCGCGTCCGCCGCCCTCTCCGCCGTCAGCCCCATCGCGCCCTCCTGTATACGATCTATTGTATGCAGCTATTGCATACAATCAAGCGCGAGGGCGAGCGTGATTGGTTTTTCTGCGGGCGGCCCCTATGTAGCCGCTCCGCCGTTACGCGACTCGGCGTGCTGAAGCCCAGGCGGCGCAAGGGAAGGCGATGAAGGATCGAGCTGCGCGCGAGGCGGTTCCGCCGCCGAACGACGATACCGAGATCGCCACCTCCCTGGTGCAGCTGGTCGTCGACGGCGTCATCGACGGCGTCCGCCAGGGCCGATATGCCCCAGGCCAGCGGCTGGTGTCGGCAGATCTGGCGGCAGACTTCGACGTCAGCCGGGCGCCTGTGCGCGAAGCGCTGTCGATTCTGGCCGGCGAAGGCATCGTGGAGCTGGTGCCCAACCGCGGCGCGAAGATCCGCACCTTCGGCGTGAGCGACCTCATCGAGTTCCTCGAGCTGACCGAAGCCATCTGCACCCTCGGGGTGCGCCTGACCTCCCGCCGGGTGAAGGATCCGGAGGTGGTGCGCCAGATCAACGAAACCTTCGAGGAGGTGCGCGCCGCCTGGTCCGAACGCGACGCCACCCGCTTCGTCTCGTCCCTTTACGCCTATCACGGCGTCATCAACGCCTGCTCGGGCAACAAGTTCGTGCACCACTACTATAAGCAGAGCTACTTCGTGTTCTTCAACAAGCTGGTCGCCGACCAGATACCGTCCAGCGCCTGGCACAACTACCTGGTCAACTACGAGATGGTGCACGACTCCCTGCTCTCGGGCGACGAGCACGCCGCCACCACCACCTTCGCGATGCACATGCAGTGGGTGCTGCGCATCCTGGGACGGAGCGCGTCGGAGGCGCCCAAGCCGCGACGGACCGTCCGCTCCGTCTCCCGCGCGCGCTGAGCCGTCACCCCGAGGCGGAGGGAGCGTCCACCCGCGTGAGGAAGGCGGCGAGGCCGGCGGCGAAGGTCTCGGCATCCAGATCCGGCTCGAAGTTGGCGCCGCCGATCGGCAGGACCTCCGCGTCGGGGCGAAGCTCGGCCGCCCGCGCGAGATAGGGGTGCAGCACGTCGTCCTGCGCCGCCATGATCAGCAGCGGACAGGCCACGGTCGTGTAGAAGTGGGTGAAGTCCTGCGTCCAGACCGCACCGTAAGCCTGCACGCGGCCCCACCAGGCGCGCAGCATGTCGACCATCTCGCGGTGGAACAGCATCGGATCGGCTTCGGCGCCGAGCTTCCTCAGGTAGTCCCAGTTGTCGAGCAGGTAGGCGCCCGTCGATGTCGGCTGGAACGGCGTGCCGAAATGCTTGGAGAACTCCACCCGCTCCTCCGCGGTCAGCGGCACGGGCCCGGCCAGGGTGAGGCTCACCGCGAGCTGCGGGTGACGCGCCGCCAGCTCCACCGCGATGCAGGCGCCCGTGTGGTGCCCTACGAGGTGCGCGCGCTCCAGGCCTGAAGCCGCCATGGCCTCGGCCATCCAGTCCACGTACTGCGCCATGGTGGGCCGCGCTTCGGGTGGAGGGTCGAACGAGCCGCCGAACCCCGGCGTGTCGAAGGCGTAGGACGGCCAGCGGCCGTTCAGCCCCGCGATCACCTTCAGCCACATGCGCCCCGAACTGGCGGTCTGGTGGAAGAAGGCCACCGGCGTCCCCTCCCCCGGCGCGGTGCGCAGATGGATCTGCCCCCCGGACGTGTCCACGTAGCTGCAGCGCACCGTCATCGCC
>JASLDZ010000086.1 GCA_030151985.1 Caulobacteraceae bacterium
GCTCTGGGCGGGGCTGTTCGCGCTCGTGAACGAAAGAGCCGGTCGGCCGGTCGGCCAGCCGCATGCCGGATTGTACGCCCACCCCGAGGCGTTCAACGACGTCCTGACCGGAAGCAACCGCGTCGGAACGGTGGGGTACGCCGCCGGCCCTGGCTGGGACGCCTGCACGGGGCTGGGTACGCCCAAGGGCGAGGCGATCGCCGCCCTCTTCGGCGCGAACCCTTGAGGCTGTTCAGGCCTGTCCTTGATCAAGGCTGCGGGGCGTAGGACCGAAGGCCCCCTCGCGCGGCGCCCGCCCCAGGTCGCCGCGAAGCCCTTGAGGTGCAAGGCGCGCGCGCCGACCTCCGCCCCTCGACGCCGGGCCGTCGAGGCTGCGGCCTCAGGCCAGTTCGGTTCCGCTTTCGACGCGCAGGCGACGTCTTCTTGTCGCGTATCGGTGGTAGCCGCGAGGCGGGGTGGGCCAAAGGAGGAAGCACATGGCGACGACCAACCATCCGTCCAGCGAGCATCACACCAACGCCGCGTCCCACCACGAAGCGGCCGCTCACCACCATCGCCAGGCCGCGCACCACCACGAGCATGGGCGCCACGAGGAGGCTAAGGAGCACGCCACCGCCGCGCACCAGCACAGCACCAAGGGCCACGAGCATACGGCGACGGCCCACGAGCATTCGCACAAGTGATCGGGGTGGGACGTCGCGGAGCGGCGCCCCCGTCCGGCCCCTGCGTGTCGCCGCTCCGCAAGCGGACGCCGGCGCGACATCTGCGGGCGCGGTCACCCTCCGGTCGCGCGCCCGCCTCGGCCTGCCGAGCAGCCGGCGCTCCTTCGGACGGCTCGCCGCGCGGCCGCCTCAGCGCCGATGGCGGGCAGGGGGCCCTGGAGGTTGCCAAGAGCGCTCGTCGGTGACGGGACGGCGGCCCCCGCGGGCGTGCCCGTTATCCCATCGCGGCACCCAGGCGTTGGGCTCAGCCGCCGAGCGTGGACCCTGAGCCGGGCTTCGTCCGGGTGCGGCGCGTCGCCGGGCGTCTTCGCTCAGCCGCGCGCCAGGCGCCGGCTTCGACGGCGTCGCTGCGACGATCCGCCGGGCGGGTGCGCCGATGCGTCAGGTTCGCCCGATTTGCGGCGCGCTTCATGAGGCCGACTCCCCAGGAGACGATCCATGTTCGACGCCGAAGCCAGCGCTGCACATCCTGTCGAGGTCGCCGTCGCTGCGGCGTCCTGCGTCAGAATCGAGGCGCTGGCGCGCAGTCCCACCCACAGCTTCGCCAAAGCCCCTTGCCTCGGCCTGACCCTGCTCGCGGGCCTGGGCGTCGAGGGGGACGCCCACTGCGGCGAAGAGGACCAGCACCTGTTTCTCGGCAAGCCGAACCCGCCTCCTAATCTTCGGCAGCTGCATCTCTTCCCAGGCGAACTCATGGACGCCCTGCGCGCTGAAGGCTTCGCCCTGTCGCCCGGGGCCATCGGAGAGAACGTCGTCACGCGCGGAGCCGACCTGCTCGCGCTTCCTCTGCACACGGAGCTGGCCTTCCCCTCGGGCGCTCGCATACGGCTGACGGGTCGACGCACGCCCTGTCGGTTGGTGGACCGGCTCGGCAAAGGCCTGATGAAGGCTCTGGGCGGGGACGGCGTCTGGGGGGAGCGCCCGATCGCGGGGGTGATGGCGGTCGTTCTGGCCGGCGGGGCGGTCGCGCTGGGCGACAACGTCCGCCTCCACCTGCCGTCGGAACCCCACGAGACTCTTCCTGGGCTTTGACGCTCGCCGCTCGGCGGTCCGCCCCTGGTGCTGGCGATCCTCGCGGTCATGACCTGTACGGACGCCGCTCGAAGCGGCCCGGAAGAGGCTCGGGGCTTGCTCAGGGCTGCGGTGACGCGGCCCTCAGGGCCAGGAGCAGCCGCGCGCTAAGGGCGTCGACTCCCTCGCGCATGAGCGAATGGTGCGTGCCCGGGGTGGAGACGATCGTGAGGCGGTCCGCAAGCGCGCTCCACCCAAGGTCCGCACGGCTTTCCGACGCCGGCTGCTCGTCGGCGCGGAGGAGCCAGAGCGGACCGGGGTATGACGTGGGACGCCAGCCCTGGAAGGCCGCGCCCCGGGTGCGCTCGAGCAGCACCTGGCGCAGATAAAGACCTCGATGCGGTCCCAAGGTGCGGCTCGTCCAGCGCTCCAGCCGCTGCATGGGGCGCGCGCCAAGATGGGAAAACAGGGTCTGGATCGCGCGATGACGAAGCCCGCGCAGCGGATCGCGCATGTCGAAAGGCTGGGAACGGCGGCTCGGAAGGCGCGACGGCTCGGCGAGCGCGAACCCGGCCGTCACATCGATCAAGCCCAGAAAGGCCACGGTACGTCCCCGCTGCATCAGTACCTGGGCCGCCTCGTAGGCCACCGCGCCGCCGAGCGAATAGCCAACAAGGTGCAACGCGCCGTCGGGCTGCGTCTGCTCGATCTGGTCCAGCACGTCCTCCAAGATGGCGTCCCGATCGCCCAGACGCTCCGGCTGGTCGAAGTCCGGAAACTTCAGAACCCGAAAGTCGATCTCCGCCTCCAGGAGGCGGCGCAACTCGGCCAAACTGGGTTCGTCTCCCCCAAGACCGGGCGCCAGGAAGACCCGGGGGCCCCGCGCGGTCGCATCGTTCGACGCGCCGACGTTCGTGATCCGCTCGGCCAGCGACGCGGCCGTGAAGTCGTCGTGGAAGAGGTCGAACGCGAGCCGTCGTCCCAGGTCCCGTTCTAGCCGGAGGAGCAGCTGCAGCTGCTTGAGCGAGTCGCCGCCCGCCGCCTCCCAGGAGCGCGCCTCAGAGCCTGCGCCCAGCACCCCCTCCCAGGCCCGGCGTACGGCTCGCGCGATCGGCGCCGGGGGCGTCGATGAGGCGGGAGCGAGAGCTGCGGATGCGGGGCTGACGCGCTCCGAGGCGGCGTTGGCCTCCTCCAGCGCCTCGAGCGCCAGAGTATCGACCTTGTAGTTCGCGAGCCTGGGGATGGCGGCGACGAGACGGATGTCGCTAGGGGCCATGTGCGGGGGCAGGGCGCCCCGTGCGAAACTCCGAACCGCCGCCGCGGACGGCGGCGAGCGCAGGTCCCTGGGACAAAGGACGGCCAGCAGCCGAGGTTCCCGGGTTTGCGCGTCGCGACGGGCGACCACCGCGGCCTCGGCGATCTCGGGATGGCTTCGCAGGACGCTTTCGATCTCTGCCAGGTCGGCTCTAAGCCCCAGGATCTTGATCATCCGATCTCGGCGACCGACGAAGGTGGCCCGACCGTCGCGGGAGATCCGCACCACGTCGCCTGTGTGAAAGAGTTGCTCGCCATCCTCCATTTGGATGAAGGGGCCTGGCGTGAGTTCGCCGTCTCGCCAGTATCCGCTCGCCATGTCGCGCGCGGCCACCACCACCTCTCCCTGCGCCCCGTCCACAGCGGCCAGCGGCCGGCCTTCCTCGTCGATCAGGGCGAAGCGGCGACCGTGCGCGATCCAGCCCGACGGCGCCGTGTCGTCCGCACCCAGCGCTTCGTCAGGACCCAGCACGCCGTGGAACACCACGGCGGTTTCGGTCGATCCTTGCGTCACCCGGATCGCACAGCCCGGCGGCAGGCGGCTTCGGAAGAGGGCGACGTCGGCGCCGGTTACCCGGTCTCCCCCCATGGTGATGGCGCGAACCGCGCCGAAGGCGGCGTCGGCGCCTGGCGAGGACAGGAGCGCCCGGAAGACGAGGGGCACCATGGAGACGAGCGTGACGCGCTCCTGGGCCATCACCCGCAGCGCCTCGGCCATGCCTTCGGCCTTCAGGTCCAGGAGACGGACCCTGGCTCCGGTCAGGACCGTGGCGAGGATGTCGAGGTTGCCTCCCGCAGCGAGAGAGGCGAGCGAAATCAGCCGGTCGGTCTCGTCGATCGCCAGCGCCCGGACGCTTTCGCGCACGAAGGCGAGCGTCGCGGCCTGTCCATAGGCGAGACCCTTGGGACGCCCGGTGCTTCCCGAGGTGAACCCGATGCCGGAAAGGTCGTGAGCTGCCCCGCGGCGTCCCGGCCGCTCCGTCGCCACCTGCGCCAGCGGCGCCCAGGCGACGCCCTCGCCAAGAAGTTCGGGGTCGGGCGAGCCGCCTGGCGACACGAGCACGAGGGCCGGACGGGTCTCGCGAAGGAGCGCGACCAGGCGCTCCCTGGGGTGGCTGGGGTCGATGGGCGCGAGCGGCGCGCCCGCCGCCAGCGCGCCGAGCAGGATCGCGACGTAGTCGACCGTCGGGCCGACGAGGCTGGCCACGGGTCGGCCTGGAGGGATGTCGGCGAGCTGGTCGGCCACCGCCGTCGACCGCGCCACGAGCTCCGCGTAGCTGAGCGAGGCGCGCCCATCGTCCACCGCCACCGCGTCGCCACGCCGCAGCGCCACCTCCTCGAAGAGCTCGAAGAGGGAGCGCCCGGAGGCCAGTGAGACGCTTCCTGAGCCGGGGCGTCCGGCCTTTCCCGCGTCGGCGTCGAAGGGCCTCGGGGGCGCCCAGAGGAGAGAACCGAGACGATCCATCCTTGGGATAGGCGCGGCCCGCGCATACCATGCGGTTAACTCGCGACCTCTAAACAGCCTTGACGCTGAAGGAGGCGAGATGCGGGCGGGGGCGGGCTTTTGCCTGGGGCTGGCGACCATCGGAGCGCCTGCGATCGCGGTCGGGCAGGTGACGGCGGTCGGTCCGGGCGCCGTTCAGGAGGTGGTGGTCACCGCTCAGCGGCGCGTGGAGAACGCCCTGGATGTTCCGGTGACGACGACCAGCCTCTCGGGCGACACCATCGACGAGCTGCGCCTGCACGACCTTCGGGACGTCTCGGTCTTCGTCCCGGGATTTCTGGTGTCGGGCGCCGCGCCCGAGGACGCCCGCTTCGAGATCCGCGGCATCTCGAGCAGCAACGCGTCCTCCTTCCAGGAGCCGCGCATTTCGGTGTTCCACAACAATGTCTCGACGTCGCGGACGCGGACCGCCTTGAGCGAGCTCTACGACGTCGACCGGGTCGAAGTCTCCCGGGGACCGCAATCGACGCTGTTCGGGCGCGCCGCGCTGATCGGTGCGGTGCAGATCTTCGACAACCCTCCCGATTTCACCCGCGCCTACACCCGCGCCGCCATCGAGGTCGG
>JASLDZ010000299.1 GCA_030151985.1 Caulobacteraceae bacterium
AAGCCAAAGGGCGAGGAATCGGCGGCCGGTTTTCGTCATGGGCGTCCGTCCTTCAACAGGCCGATCGGGCGAAACGGTGGCGACCCGACCGCAAGACTCAAGCGCCGGCTTCAAGCCGCATGCGCAGTATGAAAGACGCCTTCGCCTTTCTCCAAGGTAAACAAACCATGAGCGGCCGATCCGCCGCAGGGGCGCGGCGCGAGACGGCTCCGTTGTGCAGTGCACCATCGTCCTTGACGCAGTGCAGCATAAAGCCTATATGGAGCCCACACGCGCAGGTTTCCCCCGCTGCGCCCCAACACTTTGAGGACGCCATGGACGACGCCGCCCAAGTCATCAACGCCGCCACCGAGACCGCCCACTCCAACGCCCAGGCCGCCGTCGACGCGGGCCGCCAGGCCTACGGCGCCGCCGCGCAAGCCGCGAAGTCGAGCTTCGACAAGGCCGCCGTCGCCGGCGACAAGGCCTTCAAGGACGCCGCGGACAAGTCGCTGGGCGCGCTGAACGAGATGAACGCTCAGTCGAAGCGCAACTTCGAAGCCCTGATCGCCAGCGCCACCGCCGCCACCCGCGGCGCCGAAGCGCTCGGCGCCCAGGCGGTCTCCTTCGCCAAGACGGCGATGGAAGGACAGGTCGAGCACGTCCGCGCGCTCTCCTCGGTCCGCAGCGTGCAGGAAGCGGTCGAACTGCAGACCGCCTACGCCAAGTCAGCCGTGGAAGCCTACGTCGCCGAGCTGAACAAGGCCGGCGAGACCCTGCAGGCGGCCATGAAGGACAGCTTCCAGCCGCTCAACACCCGCGCCACCGAAGCGGTCGAGTCGCTGCAGGCCGTCCGCTAAGCCTCGGCATCCCCCGACGACGGAAAGGCCCGGAGCGGCGACGCTCCGGGCCTTTCTCGTGCGCGCTCGGACATGCGAGAAGCGCCGCCGGGTAGGGGAGGCGCGGGATGTCGGAGGTCTTCGTCCAGGTGCTGCAGGGGCAGGCGCACTTCTGCCGCGAGAACGGATCGCCGTTCACCGCCCAGGTGCTGGACGTCGCGGCCCGCGACATCGCCCGCGGCGGCCCCTTCGCGGCCCTGGCCGCCCCGTGGTCCGCCGCGCCTCCGATGACCGTGGTGGAGGAGGCCGCGCCGCTGCGGCTCAGCGGCGCCCTCAACGCCCTGCGGCTGGACGGGCGCGCGCCAGACCTCGCGGCTTTGTATCCGCCCAATCCGCCCCCCGATCCGGTCGCCTTGGAGACCGCCCTGCTTGCCGCGGCCGCCGAGCACGGCGCGTGGCTGTCCGCCTTCATGGGCTCGCCGCCCCAGACCAACGAGGCGCGCCGGGCGATGGGGCTGTTCGGCGGCTTCGGCGAGGTGGCGGCGCGCACCGGCCTTCCGCTCGCGACCTTCGAGATCGGCGCCAGCGCGGGGCTGCTCACCGCCTGGGACCGCTTCGCCTACGCCGCCGACGACCGCGCCTGGCGGTGGGGCGACCCCGCCTCGCCCGTCGCCCTCTCCGCGGCCTGGAGCGGGCCGCCGCCGCCGCTCGGCCCGATCGTCGTGGAGAGCCGCCGGGCCTGTGACGTGGCGCCGGTCGACGTGCGTTCGCCCGAGGCCCTGCAGCGGCTGCGCGCCTACGTCTGGCCCGACCAGGCCGACCGCCTGGCCGTGCTGGAGGGCGCGGCCAGGCTCCGCGTCGCAGAGGGGATCGAGGTCGAGGCGGCGGACGCGGGCGAGTGGCTGTCGGAGCATCTGCGGCCGCGACCGGGCGTCGCCACGGTGCTCTACCACTCGGTGATGTTCCAGTACCTGCCCATGGCCTCGCGTGACGCCGTGCACCGCGCGGTGATCCGGGCCGCGGCGGAGGCGACGGCGCAGGCGCCCTTCGCGTGGCTCCGCTTCGAACCCGCCATGAGCGCGGCCCCCCGCAACATGGAGGTGCGGCTCGCGCTCTGGCCGTCGGCAGGCGATCGCTTGCTGGCGCGGGCGCAGCCGCACGGCGCCTCCGTGGAGTGGCTGGGCGCCCCCGATCCGGGCGCCGCGCCCGGCTAGCGCGGCGTCGGCGGCTTTCAAGGCCTTTCCAACCGGCGCCATCGGCATATCTAATCGGACGCGGCGCGGTGCGTCGTTCAAGAGTCGCAAGGCGTCGAGAGAGCTTCGGGAATGGCGGATCGGAAGGCTGACGATCGGGAGGGCGGCGGGGTGGGCTCCGTCGTCGTGACCCGGACCGAGCCCAAGGTGGCCAAGCCCTCGCTCTACCGCGTCCTGCTGCTCAACGACGACTACACGCCGATGGAGTTCGTGGTCTACGTCCTGGAGCGCTTCTTCAACAAGACGCGCGAGGAGGCCACGCGGATCATGCTGCACGTGCACCAGCACGGGGTCGGCGTGTGCGGCGTCTTCACCTTCGAGGTGGCCGAGACCAAGGTCGCCCAGGTGATCGATGCAGCCCGACGGCACCAACATCCGTTGCAGTGCACGATGGAAAAGGACTGAGGAGGCGCCCCATGCCGTCATTCTCGCGCAACCTCGAAGAGACGCTGCACCGCGCGGTGGCCTACGCCAACCAGCGCAAGCACGAGTACGCGACGCTGGAGCACCTGCTCCTGAGCCTCGCCGACGATGAGGACGCCGCGCAGGTCATGCGCGCCTGCAACGTCGACCTCGCGGCGCTGAAGAAGAGCCTGGTCAACTACCTCGACGTCGAGCTGAAGAGCCTCGTCGTGGAGGAGGGCGACGGGTCGGACGCCAAGCCCACCGCCGGCTTCCAGCGCGTGATCCAGCGCGCGGTGATCCACGTGCAGTCGTCGGGCCGCGACGACGTCACCGGCGCGAACGTGCTGGTCGCCGTGTTCAGCGAGCGGGAGAGCCACGCGGCCTTCTTCCTGCAGGAGCAGGACATGACCCGCTACGACGCGGTCAACTTCATCGCCCACGGCATCGCCAAGAAGGCGGGCGCGTCGGAGCCGCGCAACGTGAAGGGCGCGACGGAGGAGGGCGGCTCGGACGAGAAGTCCGACAAGAAGTCCGGCGCCGAGGCGCTGGAGGCCTACTGCGTCAACCTCAACGAAAAGGCGCGCGACGGGAAGGTCGATCCCCTGATCGGGCGCGGGCCGGAGGTCGAGCGCTGCATCCAGGTGCTGTGCCGCCGGAACAAGAACAACCCGCTGCTGGTCGGCGATCCGGGCGTCGGCAAGACCGCCATCGCGGAG
>JASLDZ010000377.1 GCA_030151985.1 Caulobacteraceae bacterium
GCTCGGCCGCGCCCAGGCGCGCACGTCGTCGTGCACCTTCGCCTCCACGCGGCCGTCCGCGCGGGCGGCCGGCGCGAGGCCCGGGGACGCCCACAGGTGGTCAAGGCGAAGGCCGCGGTTGGAGGCGCGGAAGTCGGCGGCGCGGTAGCTCCACCAGCTGAACAGCTTCTGGGGCTCGGGCACAGCCTCGCGCACCAGGTCGACGAAGCCGAGCGACGCCTGCAGCCTCGCCAGCGTCTCCACCTCCACCGGAGTGTGGCTCACCACCTTCGACATGTAGCGGTGGTTCCAGACGTCGTGCTCGCCCGGCGCGATGTTGAAGTCGCCGGCGAGCAGCAGCGGCGCCTTCGGGTCGCGCGCGGCCATGGCGGCGGTCAACCGATCGTAGAAGTCGAGCTTATGGTCGAACTTGGGGTTCAGGGCCCGGTCGGGCGTGTCGCCGCCGGCGGGGATGTAGAAGTTGCGCACCTCCACCCCCGCGATGATGCCGCCGACGCATCGGGCGTGGCCTTCCCGGCAGGCGTCGAGCGGCGGCGCGTCGGCGATCGGCAGGCGCGACGCGAGGGCGACCCCGTGCCAGCCCTTCTGCCCGGCGATCCTCAGGTGCGGCAGGCCCATGTCGACGAAGGCCTCGCGCGGGAACTCGCCCTCCCGGCACTTGGTCTCCTGCAGGCAGAGGACATCGACCTCGCGCTCGGCCACGAAGCGCGCGACCTGGTCGGCCCGCAGGCGGACGGAGTTGATGTTCCACGTGGCGACGCGCAGGCGCATCCCCGCTGCCTGCCGAACGGGGAGGCAAAAGGAAAGCCCCGGTCGCGCGAGGCGCCCGGGGCCTGAAGGGTCGATCTCTGAGCCGCGGACCGGGAGGGGATGATCCGGCCGCGACGGGCGCCGATGCATCCGGGGAGGAGCAGCGGCGCTAGCGTTGTAAATCTGCGACGGCCGGCGACAATCGTCAAGGGGTGAGAAGAAGTTTCTTGCGTGTGACTTGTTTGTGACGCCTTCGCCGCATTCGGCGCATCACGCGCCCTTGCGTGGATCGCTCAGCACGAACAACGCGGGGTCCAGTCCGTTCCGCGGAGAGAGCGGCCCCAGGCGCACGCGGGTCGAACGGCCCTGGGTGTCGATGACCGTCCAGCCCTTCAGCGCGACGGGCTTGTCCGCGAAATAGATGATGATGCGGCCCAGCGCCTTGTGGTGCGCGTCCACGGCGGTGATGGCGAAGCCCTCCGCCGTGGTGTCGACACGCGCGATGTCCACGCCGCGGTCGAGCCGGATCTGCTGGGCGAGGAGCAGGTTCAGCGGCGTGCGGCTGAGCGGCGCCTTCTGGTAGCTCTTCAGCCGCCCGTCCCACAGCGCCACGGTGCGTCCGTCCGAGACGATCGTCATATCGGCGGGCTTGTCGTAGGCGAAGCGCGCCTTGCCCGGCCTCTGCATGGACAGCGTGCCGGTGGAGCGGGCGCCATTGGGATCGGTCTGGTCGAAGCGGCCGGTGACGCTGGCGAGGTCCTGGAGGTAGGCGGTGGCCCTGGTCACCCGCGCTTTGTCTTCGGCCGTCAGGGTGTAGGGCGAGGCGTCGAACGGCCGGTCCGCGGCATGGACCGCGCCAGGGGAAAGAGCCGCCAGCGCGAGCAGGGCGGCGAGCAGGGCGCGACGGTTCATGGCGGCGAGCTAGCGTCGCGCTGCGTCGCCTTCAAGGCGGACGGGCCGCAGACCGGACAGGTCGGGTCCGCGCCCACCCGCACCGTGCGGCTCTCCCCCGCCAATCCGTCATAGATCAGGAGGCGGCCGGCGAGCGGCTCGCCTGCGCCTGTGAGCCGTTTGACCGCCTCCAGCGCCATCATGGACCCGACCACGCCGGCCAGGGCCCCCACGACGCCGACGGCCGCGCAGGTCTCCGCGCCCGGGGGGACGTCCGGCACGAGGCAGCGGTAGCAGGGGCGGCCCTCGAACACGCCGACCTGTCCCGTCCAGCGACCCAGCGCGCCCGAGACCAGCGGAACGCCTTGCGCCACGCAGGCGGCGTTGACGGCGAAGCGGGTGGCGAAGTCGTCCGTCCCGTCGAGCACGAGGTCGTGGCCGGCGACGAGGTCGCGGGCGTTGTCCACCGAGAGGCGCACCGCGTGGGCGTCCACCTGCACGTGGGGGTTCAGGTCGGCCAGGCGGCGCGCGGCCACGTCCACCTTCAGCGCGCCCACGTCCGCCGTGGCGTAGAGCACCTGCCGCTGCAGGTTCGACAGGCCGACCGTGTCGGGATCGGCCAGCCCGATCACGCCGACGCCGGCGGCGGCGAGGTAGAGGGCGGCGGGCGCTCCCAGGCCGCCGGCGCCGACCACCAGCACCCGCGCGGCGCGCAATCGCTGCTGCCCCGGCCCCCCAAGCTCGCGCAGCACGAGGTGGCGGGCGTAGCGCTCGACCTCCTCCTCGCCGAACACCGCCGTCACTTGATCCAAAGCTCGGCCGTCTTGGCGACGCTGCCCAGCGGCATTTTCACCTTCCCGCCGTGGCGCCAGCCCCGCTCCTGCATAACGGCTCCGACCCGAAACCCCGCTTCCAAGGTCGCGTGGTTGAGACCGGCATATTCGTCGCCAAGAGCCTCCACCAACAGCGGTTCCACTCCCGTCAGGGCGGGCAAACCTTCGTTCGCCGCCTTCAGGGCCCCTTCGATACCTGCCTTGGAGCGTACCACCGCCTCAATGGCCTGGGTGATAGGACTGTCCGCCTTGAGCCAGCCAGGCTCGGCGATCATCAGGCCTGAGCCCTGGATGAGGGCGACCAGCGCCTTGGCGTCCGGCGTCTCCAATTTCAGCGCGTTGGCGTAGAGGCGGCTTCGATCATCAAAGCTGAGCGCCTCGAGCTTTTCCTTAGTCCAGATCATCGGCCGCCCATCGTCTTGATCCCGCCAAGCTCGCCCGCCACATGGCGAGCCATGTCCGAGCCGTCCACCCCACCGCCCGCCCAAGGACCAGCCTGGCGCGGCACCACCATCCTGGCGGTGCGGAAAGGCGGGCGGACGGTGATCGCGGGCGACGGCCAGGTCTCCATGGGCGCGACCATCGTCAAGGGCAATGCGCGCAAGGTGCGCCGCCTTCACGGGGGCAAGGTGGTGGCGGGCTTCGCCGGGGCCACGGCCGACGCCTTCACCCTGATCGAGCGGCTGGAGCAGAAGCTGGAGCAGCACCCCGAGCAGTTCGCCCGCGCCTGCGTCGAGCTCGCCAAGGACTGGCGCACCGACCGCTACCTGCGTCGCCTCGACGCCATGATGATCGCGGCGGACCGGGATCAGGTCTTCACCCTGACGGGCGCGGGCGACGTGCTGGAGCCTGAGGCGGGGATCGCCTCGATCGGCTCCGGCGGCCCCTATGCGCTGGCGGCGGCCCGCGCATTGGCCGACTTCGAGCTGGACGCCGAAGAGATCGCCCGCCGCGCCATGAAGATCGCCGCCGACATCTGCGTCTACTCCAACCACAACCTGACCGTCGAAACGCTCGGCGGCTGAAGGCGCATGACCGACTTCAGCCCCCGCGAGATCGTCTCCGAGCTCGACCGCTTCATCGTCGGCCATGCCGAGGCCAAGCGGGCCGTCGCCATCGCGCTGCGCAACCGCTGGCGGCGCCAGCGGCTCAGCCCCGACCTGCAGCCGGAGGTCACGCCCAAGAACATCCTGATGATCGGCCCTACGGGGGTGGGGAAGACGGAGATCGCGCGGCGGCTCGCCCGGCTGGCCAACGCGCCGTTCCTGAAGGTCGAGGCCACCAAGTTCACCGAGGTCGGCTACGTCGGCCGCGACGTGGACCAGATCGTGCGCGACCTCCTGGAGGCCGCGATCCTCCTGGTGCGCGACCGCCGCCGCGCCTCGGTGCAGGCCAAGGCGGAAGCCGCGGCCGAGGAGCGGATGCTGGACGCCCTGGTCGGCGCCGGCAGCGGGCAGGCGACGCGCGACAGCTTCCGCAAGAAGCTTCGCGCCGGCGAACTCGACGACAAGGAGGTCGAGATCCAACTCCCCGACTCCGGCGGCGCGCCGATGTTCGAGATCCCCGGCCAGCCGGGCGCCTCCATGGGCATGATCAACCTCTCCGACATGCTGTCGAAGATGGGCGGCGGCCGCACCAAGATCGTGCGGATGACGGTGAAGGAGGCCTGGGCGCCGCTGACCTCCGAGGAGGGCGACAAGCTGCTCGACCCCGAGGCGGTCACCCGCGAGGCGATCGAACTGACCGAGAACCACGGCATCGTCTTCCTGGACGAGATCGACAAGGTGGCGACCAGCGCCGAGCGCCGTGGCGCCGACGTCTCCCGCGAAGGCGTGCAGCGCGACCTCCTGCCGCTGATCGAGGGCACCACCGTCTCGACCAAGCACGGGCCGGTGAAGAGCGACCACATCCTGTTCATCGCGTCGGGCGCCTTCCATGTCGCCAAGCCGTCGGACCTGCTGCCCGAGTTGCAGGGCCGCCTGCCGATCCGGGTGGAGCTGAAGGCGCTGACCCGCGACGACCTGCGCCGCATCCTGACCGAGCCCGAGGCCAACCTGATCCGCCAGCACCAGGCGCTGATGGCCACCGAAGGCGTGGACCTGACCTTCACCGAGGACGCGGTCGACGCCCTGGCCGACGCGGCGGTCGAGGTGAACGCCCGCACCGAGAACATCGGGGCTCGCCGGCTTCAGACCGTGCTCGAGAAGGTGGTCGAGGAGATCAGCTTCACCGCCGGCGACCGGGCGGGCGGCGCGGTGGAGGTGTCGGGCGACCTTGTGCGCGAGAAGGTCGGCAAGCTGGCGCAGGACGCCGACCTCAGCCGATTTATCCTTTGATGTGCGCCCGGACGGCTGATGTCGCGGAGCGGCGGGAAGACCTCGGCGGCTTCGCCTAAGGTTGCGATCGACGGACGTCGGCGGTGCGTCTTCGCCTCTCCGGGGAATCCACGGGGGCCGACGCGTAAAGAATCGCGAATCCGAGCCCCTGTTGCAAAAAGATGACGGCCTCGTCAGCCGGCGCGTCGCCGCCCTGGCCGGCTGCACGCAAAACGCGAGCCGCTTCAGGCCATTAAGGTTTACGCTCCCCCTGCGGGCGAGCCCTCCGGGGCGACCGATCAACCGCCGCTTGCAGCGAATCGACGCGACCGAACACGAAGCGTACCCCTGATTCGCCGACCTGTCCGCAATCGCAGGTAGGCCGTTCGCAACTTCGCGGTTTCTGCGTTCGTTAATGAAGCATGAAGAGCGGCTAAGCTTGCCGCGCGAGTGGGGTCGGGCCGTGACACTGAACCGGATGCTTGCGGCCTTGGCCGC